>CAYINH010000054.1:0-11305 GCA_964364615.1 uncultured Gemmatimonadaceae bacterium | reverse complement strand
GCTGGCCGCGCGCCATGACCCGGGTCTTGGCCGTCGTGGGTCGCCCGGCCAAGGTGATCAGGCCGTCGTCAGATATCCCGTGGCTGGCCAGTTCGGTACGGACCGCACCGCCGTTCGCATCGTCCCCCACGACCCCGATCAGGGTGCATTCGGCCCCGATCGCCCTCACGTTGGCCGCCACATTGGCGGCCCCACCGAGGGCCGACCGGTTCTCCCGGACAGCTACCACCGGGACCGGAGCTTCCGGCGACAGCCGTTCGGTATCTCCGATCAGGTAGCGGTCCAACATCACATCGCCCACCACCACGACTCGCCGGGACTTGGCGGCTTCCAGCAGTTCGAGAATCCGGTCTCTGGGCGGGGGCATGGGCTCGGCTTGGCAGGGGCTGAAGTGGTGGCTGCCGAATCGTCGGCTGATCGCGACGAGACGTCAATCCCCAAACTATCCCGGACCCGGGAGGGGTCGGTATCTTGGGGGCCCATGCCAGCGTTCCAGATTGTCGCCCGCCGCGAGCCACTGGTGGAATCCGTCCACCGGGTCTCGGTGGCGGTCGTCTCCCGTGAGGGACGCCTTGTGGCGGAATCAGGCAATCCGGACCTGGTCAGCTTCTGGCGTTCGGCGGCCAAGCCCTTCCAGGCCATGCCGCTGGTGACCGACGGGGTAGTGGATCGTTTTCGACTGGGCTCGGAAGAGCTGGCGCTCGCCTGTGCCTCCCACTCGAGCCAGACTCGCCACCTTGCGGTCACCGACCGGTTCCTCGCCCTCATCGGGCGCACCGAGGCAGACCTCGCGTGCGGCCCGCATTTGCCGCTGGATTCCGCCCTGGCGCACCAGGTAGTCCGGGACCGCGTGCCTCTCTCCCCCCGGTGGAGCAATTGCTCGGGAAAGCATTCCGGAATGCTGGCCCTGGCCAGCCATCACGGTTGGCCGATCGCGGGCTACGAGCGGGTTGGTCACCCGGTCCAGGATCGCCTGGCCGAGGTGGTCGCCGAGTGGACCGACATTCCGGTCCCCGATCTGGTACTGGGGGTCGATGGTTGCGCGACGGTCTGTTACGCCCTGCCGTTGCGGGCGATGGCGCTGGCGTATTCCCGCCTGGTCTCATCGGAGCGGCCCGAGGGCGCCCAAGTCCGGGCCGCGATGATGGCCCACCCGGAACTGGTTGGGGGGATCGGACGGTTCGACACCGATCTCATGGTGGCCATGCCGGGCGAGATCGTCGCCAAGATCGGGGCCGAGGGGATCTATTGCGCGGGGATCCCATCCTTGGGCATCGGGGTCGCCCTCAAAGTGGAGGACGGCGACCAGCGGAGTCTTCCGCCGGCGTTGTTCGGCGTGCTCGACCAGTTGCTGCCGGCGCTCGGTGGTCCCCGGTTTCCCGCCTCGGAGCTTGCCGGCCATTCACCCGTCGCCATTCTCAATACCAGAGGTCAGGCCACCGGTGAGCTGAGGCCCGAGGGCCACCTCCGGATTCACGGCACTATCTGAGGGGAATTGGTACCGTGTCCAACCCAGCCACTCGTATTTTGGATTCCATGGATCCGCCCACCGAAGCCCTGCTCGGCGTGGCTGGAGCGATTGCGGTGGGGAAAGAGTCGCTGCTGGAGGACCGGGTGCGCCTGCTCCTGGCCACCGGGGCCGCGCCGGTCTGGGTGGAAGAACTGATGTTGCAATCCGTCCTGATGGTCGGCTATCCGCGCGCCCTGGTGGCCGCGGGAGTCTGGCGCCGGGTCAGCGGGCTGCCGGCGCCGAGCCGCGATTCGGATTCCACCGGTCCGGGGGAGTGGTTGTCCCGAGGCGAGGAAACCTGTCGGGCCATCTACCGGCTCAACTACGACCGGCTCCGCACCAATGTCCGGCAGCTCCATCCCGCTCTCGATACCTGGATGGTGACGGAGGGCTATGGTCGGGTCATTGCTCGTGAGGGTCTCGATCTGGCCCGGCGGGAACTCGGTACCGTCGTGCAGTTGGCCGTGCTGGGCTCACCCCGCCAGCTCCATTCCCATTTGCGGGGTGCCCTTCAGGTCGGGGCCGGATCCGGAGTGATTGACCGGGCTCTGGAGATCGCCGCCCGAGATGCCAGCCCAGCTGTGACGACTGAAGCGGTTGCGGTGTGGCAGCAGGTGCGAAAGCTGGGGGAAACGACATGAGCTTCATCGACCAGGCCATCATCACTGTCGAAGCGGGGACCGGCGGTTCGGGTGCCTGTTCATTCGCCCGGTTCAAGTTCATCCCCAAGGGTGGGCCCGACGGCGGCGATGGGGGACGCGGCGGGAGCATCTATGTGGTGGCCGACCCCAACCTCGCCACCCTGCTGGACTACACCTACCGGACCACCTGGAGCGCTCGGCGCGGGGTGCACGGCAAGGGGAAGACGATGACCGGCGCCGCCGGGGAGGACCTCACCCTTCCAGTGCCTGTGGGCACGGTGCTGCGCAACGCCGATACCGGCGAGGTGATCGGCGAAGCGCTCGAACCGGGGGTTCCGATCCTCGTGGCTCGGGGTGGCCGAGGCGGCCGGGGGAATGCCCGATTCGCGACCGCTACCCATCAGTCTCCTCGGGAATGGGAGCCCGGCGGTGAGGGCCAGACCCTCCGGTTGGAGCTTGAACTGAAGTTGATTGCGGACGTGGGGTTGCTGGGTGAACCCAACGCCGGAAAGAGCACCCTCCTCTCGGTCATCACCGCTGCCCGGCCGAAGATCGGAGACTACCCCTTCACCACGCTGCAGCCCAACCTCGGCGTGGTGGCATTGAGCGGCGGTCGGTCCTTTGTGGTCGCCGATATCCCCGGCATCATCGAGGGCGCCCACGAGGGCAAGGGGCTCGGCTTCACCTTCCTGCGGCATGTGGAGCGAACCCGGGTGCTGGCGGTGCTCATCCCGCTCGATGCCGAGGATGCCCAGGCCGTGTACCATCGGCTGCGCCACGAAATCCGGCTGCACAGCGAATCCCTGTGGCTCAGACCGCACCTGGTGCTCTTCACCAAGCGGGATCTGCTCCCGCCCGGCGACCCCATCCCTGAGTTGCACGCCCCCGAGGCCGCCGGCGTGCTGACCATCTCGGCGGCCGGTCAGATCGGCCTCGAGGCCCTGGTCGGACAACTCTGGGGACTGGTCGCTCGGGCCCGGGCGGAGGACGCACGGCCGCTCCACCCTGATGCCGAGTTCGACGAGTAACACCACCGACCTCGGGATCGATGACCGCGAAGCCTACTTGACGCTCGCGCTCACTCCCGGGGTCGGCCCCGAACGGCTCGCCAGCCTGCTGGCGGCCTGTGGCAGTCCGGGCGGCGCCCTGGTGGCGCCGTTCGCGTTTTTGTGCACCATCCCCGGGATTTCAAGGGCTTGCGCCACGGCGGTCCGCACTACTCGTCGGGACACGGGCGGTCATCTGCTGCGGGCCGTTGACCGACTGGGAGGGCGGATACTGGTCCCCTTCGACCCGGAGTTTCCGAAGCTGCTTCTGGGGATACCCTCGCCACCTCCATTCCTGGTTGCGGCTGGCCGATTGGAACTGCTGGACGCTCCAGCGGTGGCCGTCGTCGGCAGCCGGGAGCACACCCGTTACGGCGCCGAGGTCTGCCGGCGGGTGGCGCTGACGGCTGCCCTGGCCGGGGTGGTGGTGGTGAGCGGGATGGCGAGAGGGCTCGACGCCGTGGCCCACCGCGCGGCGCTCGAAGCAGGGGGCGGAACCATCGGGGTGCTCGGCGCGGGCATCGACGTCGTGTACCCCAAGACCAACCTGGGGCTCTACCAGGCGATGCGACGTGACGGCCTGCTCCTCACGGAGTTCCTGCCCGGCGATCGGCCCACGGCCGGGAGCTTCCCCCGTCGGAACCGGTTGATCAGCGGCCTGGCTCGGGTGACCGTGGTGGTGGAGGCATCGGTGACTTCTGGCGCCCTGCTCACGGCCGGGTCGGCGCTCGCCCAAGGCCGCGACGTGCTGGTGGTGCCTGGACCGATCACCAGTGCCACGGCCGGAGGCGCCAACCGGCTGCTCCGGGACGGGGCGGCCCCGCTGATCGACCCGGCCGACCTGCTGACGTTCTACCCGGAGGCTCGACCGGTTGCTCCGACCGCCGCCGGGCCGGGTGGGCTTCAGGCCCGGGTGCTGGCGATTCTGCATGAGGGCGGACGCCACATCGATGATCTGTGCGCTCGGCTGGATCTCCCGCCCGGACGGTTGCTCAGCCTGCTCGGCGCCATGGAACTGATGGGGCTCGTCAGACAGGCGCCAGGGCTGGTCTTTTCCGCCGAGCTCCTGCCGCCGGCCCTGAGGCCGCCCGCCGGGGTCTGACCCCATCGGGCGTATACTTCCGGGGTGCTGGTCTACCTCCACGTGCCCTTCTGCGCCCGTCGCTGCAGCTACTGCGATTTTGCCATCGCGGTCCGCCGGGAGACCCCCTCGGCCGGGTTCGTCGAGGCCTTCGAGCGGGAATGGCGCCAGCGACTCCTTCACCCGGCCTGGGCCGACTCGACGACGGTGCGAACGATCTACCTCGGTGGTGGGACGCCGAGCCGGCTCGACCCGGGGGCCCTCGGCGATCTGGTCGGGATCATGACCGCCGATCGGAACCTGGTGGAGGGCGCGGAGGTGACCCTGGAAGCCAACCCCGATGACGTGACGCCCGCCAAGGCCACGGCCTGGTCGAGAGCGGGAATCAACCGGATCTCCCTCGGTGTCCAGAGTTTTTCTCCCAGTGTGCTCGCGTGGATGCACCGGACCCACCAGGCCGATCAGGTCGCCCCCGCGGTGGAGGCGATTCGAGCGGCCGGGATCGGCAACATCTCGATCGACCTGATCTACGGACTCCCGGCGGCCATGGGTCGACGCTGGGAGGACGATCTGGATCAGGCCTTCGCGCTGGCCCCGGAGCACCTTTCTCTCTACGCCCTGACGCTGGAGGCCCACACCCCCCTGGCCCACTGGGTGGACCGCGGCACCTCTGCCGCCCCCCCGGCCGATCAGGCCGCGGATGAATTCCTGACGGCCTCGGCCCGACTCAGGTCGGAAGGGTTCGAGCACTACGAGGTGTCCAACGCGGCCCGACCGGGGCACCGAGCGGTCCACAACAGCGGGTACTGGCGACGGGACGCGTTTCTCGGGATGGGCCCATCGGCCCACAGTGCCTGGGGGCGGTATCGGTCCTGGAACGTCCGGGAGTGGGAGGCGTGGCGTCGTGCCGTGCTCGCTGGCCGGGACCCGGAGCAGGGGAGAGAGGTCCTCGACGATCGGCAGGCGCTCCTGGAATCCCGATACCTCGGTCTGCGGACCGATCATGGCGTCCCCGATGCCATGGTCCCGGCTCCGCACCGGGCCCAGTGGCAGGCGCAGGGCTGGGCTGAGACTGCCGGGGGACGGGTCCGGCTCCTGCCCGAGGGATGGCTCCGTTTGGACTCCCTGGTAGCTTCGCTGCCCGACGATTCCTAGATTGCCACAATGCCGACTGCCGAACAGCTGACCGAAAGGGAGCGCCGGGTACTCGAGGCGGTGATTCAGACCTACATCGCCACCGCCGAACCGGTCGGGAGCCAGACGATTGCCCGGCGGCACCCGCTGGGGCTGTCGCCGGCCTCGATCCGTCAGATCATGGGTGATCTGGAGCAGGGCTGCTATCTCTACCACACCCATGCCTCGGGCGGCCGGATCCCGACCGATCTGGCCTATCGGCTCTACGTCGATCACCTGATCGAGTTGTCCCCACCCAGTGCTCAGGAGCGTCGGGCGCTGCAGGCCGAACTCCACGTCGAGCGGACCGCCATCGAGGAGATCCTGCGGCGGGCCGCCCAGGTCCTGGGGGTCCTTACCCAGGAGCTGGGGGTCGCCGTCGCCCCGAGCCTCGACCAGGTGATCCTCGATCGGCTCGAGCTGGTGGCCGTCGCGACCGAGCGGTTACTGCTGGTGTTCCACCTGCGGAGCGGGGCGCTGCGGACCATCTTCGTCCAGATCCCGGTGCCCGTCGCCGCCAGCACGGTGGAGCGGGTGGCGCGGATCCTCAACGAGCGGTTGGCGGGGCTTACCCTCCGGGAGATCCGGGCGACCCTGGGGGAGCGGCTGCGCGATGCGGACGCGACCGGGCAGGGGAGCGCGTTGCTGAATATCTTTCTGGAACAGGGTGAGGAGATCTTCGGTCTGCCGGCCTCGCGAGAGGGTCTCATGCTCGGGAGTGCCCAGCCGCTGGCCGCGCAGCCCGAGTTTGCCAGCAATGAGCGGATCCGCGACCTGCTCTCCCTGACTGAGCGGCGTGGGATGCTCCGCTCCGCGCTGGCGGACCGACCCGCCAGCGGGATCTCCATCACCATCGGCACGGAACACGCCGACCCGCAGCTGGCCGACTTCACCCTGGTGACGTCGTCCTATCGGCTGGGGGCCCTGACTGGTGTGATCGGTGTGATTGGGCCGACCCGGATGCCGTACGAGAAGATCATCGGACTGGTGCAGCACACCAGCCGCCTGGTGGAAGGGTTGATTGAGTGAGGGATTTTTACGAGGTCCTGGAGGTAGGTCGGGACGCCGGCGAAGACGACATCAAGCGGTCGTACCGCCGGATGGCCATGGTGTATCACCCCGACAAGAACAATGCGCCCGACGCCGCAGAGCGGTTCAAGGAGGTCGCCGAGGCGTACGAGGTGCTGCGCGACCCGAAAAAACGGGCCACCTACGACCGGTATGGTCCCGCTGCCTTCGACCAGCCCGGGAGGAACAGCGGGTTCCAGCACGTCGATCTGGCCGAGGCGCTCAACATCTTCATGCGTGACTTCGGGGGGCTCGGGGGGTTCGACTCGATCTTCGGCGGAGGTCGTTCTCCGGCCGAAGCCCGGCGGGGCCAGGACATCCGGGTCACCGTCAAACTGACCCTGGCCGAAGTCGCCACCGGGGCCAAGCGGACCATCAAGCTTCGGACGCTCGTGGGGTGTGACACCTGCGGCGGCAGCGGCTCGGCCACCGGTACCCGCCCGTCAACCTGTACCACCTGTGGAGGGGCAGGCGAGGTGCGGCGGGCGACCCGGAGCGTCTTCGGACAGTTCGTGTCGGTCGCGCCCTGTCCTTCCTGCGCCGGCGAGGGCAGCATCGTCCTGTCGCCCTGCGAGGTCTGCCGGGGTGAAGGACGGTTCAAGGGGGAGCGCTCGGTCCCGGTGGAGATCCCGGCCGGCGTCTCCGGCAACAACTACATCACGTTGCGGGGGCAGGGGGCCGCGGGTCCCCGGAATGGTCCGCAAGGTGACCTGGTCGTGATGATCGAGGTCAAGGAGGACGACCGGTTCGAACGGCACGGCGAGGACCTGGTGACCGATCTGCCGATTGCCTTTTCGCAGGCCGCCATGGGCGCCGAACTGGTGGTCCCGTCTCCCTGGGGTGAGGAGCAGCTTTCGATTCCTGCCGGGATCCAGTCGGGCACCATCATCCGTCTCAAGGGGAAGGGCCTTCCCCGGCTTGGTCGAGCGGGCAATGGCGATCTGAACGTGCGGATTCACGTGTGGACTCCCGATCAGTTGAGCGAGGAGCAGCGCCGACTGTTCCGGGAACTTGCCCAGTTCGAGGGCGAACCTCCCAAGCGCGATTCTGGCGGATTCTGGGGCAAGCTCAAGGAAGCCCTCGGGGCATGACCTGGTGGGCGGTCGAGGTCCGTGCCGACGCCGCCGAGCGGGACGCGGTCGCGGAGTGGTTGGTGCGCCGGACGGGCCAGGCAGTCGAAGAACAACCCGATGGCCGGCTGATCGGGTACACGACCGATGAATCGAGCAGTCATCAGGTCGGTCGCGAACTGCAGACGACCTTCGTCTCGATTGCCCTGGGTCCGTCCCAGGCGGTGGATCCGGTGGATTGGAGGACCGCCTGGCGGGCGGGGCTGGGGCCGCGAACCATCGGGCGGCTGACCATTCTGCCCACCTGGAGTGACCGCCCCACCGAGGCGGGCGTTCTCGTCCGGATCGATCCCGAGACCGCGTTCGGCACCGGTGAGCACGGCTCCACCCGTGGCGCACTCCGCCTCCTCGATCGCCACCTCGTCGCGGGTGCCACGGTCCTGGACCTGGGCGCGGGCAGCGGCATCCTGGCGATCGCCGCGGCGGCACTTGGCGCCCGGCGCGTGGTCGGGATCGAGAACGATGGGGAAGCCGTTCCGGTGGCGGTCCGCAACGCCGAGCTGAATGGGGTGAGCGGCGCGGTCAGCTTCCTCGAAGGAGATGCCGAATTGCTGGCTCCCCTCCTGGGCCCTGCCGATCTGATCCTCAGCAATATTCTCCGGGACGCCAATACCGCCCTCTTGCCAGCGATCCACCAGGCCCTGGCTCCCGAAGGACTCGCGATATTCTCGGGGATGGAAGTCTCCGAGGCACCGCTGTTCCGAGCCAGCCTTGACCAGGCCGGCTATCAACTGGTGGACGAGGTGGAGGACACCGGCTGGTGGAGCGTGGTGGCTCGGCCCCGATGATCAACCTCCTGGCCGAGCCGGGCACCATCGAGGTCGGGGCGTCAGTTCGGCCGGCCCCGGAGGAGGCTCACCACCTGAAGGTTCGACGAGCCCGGGCCGGCGAGCCGATCCGGGTGGTCGATGGCAGGGGCCTGGTCGGCCACGGCGCCCTGCAACCCGATGGCACTGTCCTGCTGTCCAGCCTCGAGGTGATCGCGCCGCCACCGGGGCTGACTCTGGCTGTCGGGGCAGGGGATCGAGACCGGTTCGCCTGGCTGGTCGAGAAGGCGGCCGAGCTGGGAGTCACTGATCTGATTCCCCTGGAAACCGAACGCACGGCCGGAGTGGCCTCCCGGGTCAGAGAACAGCATCTGGAACGGCTTCAGCGTCGGGCCCTCGAGGGCATCAAGCAGTGCGGGGCCGCATGGGCGCCGGTGGTCCATCCTCCCCGCCCGCTCGGGGACCTTCTGGCCGAGCCGGGTCCCGGAATCCGCTGGCTGGCGAGCGCGGGTGGGGGGAACCCTGGGGGACTGCCCCCCGGGGAATCGATCCTGGTCGTCATTGGCCCGGAAGGCGGCCTCTCCGGTGCCGAACTGGAGCAGCTGCAGGGAGCCGGTTTTATTCCGGCTCGGTTGGGCCCTCATGTCCTCAGATTCGAGACGGCGGCTGTGGCCGCGGCCGGTCACATCTTTCAGCTGAGAGAGGCAACTCCGCATGGCTGACTGCATCTTCTGTCGGATTGCCGCTGGCGATATCCCGGCCAAGGTGGCCGGACGGTCGGCCGGGGCCATGGCGTTCCACGATCTCAACCCCCAGGCCCCGATCCACGTGCTGGTCATCCCCACCGCCCACTACGGGGCCGCCAGCGACGTGCCTGGCTCGGAGGCGGCCGCCGTCTGGACCGAGGTGATGGGCCTTGGGGTGACGGTGGCCAAGGAGCTTGGACTGGTCGAGCCCGGGTACCGGTTGGTGATCAATACCGGGCGCGACGGCGGTCAATCGGTGGGGCACCTCCACCTGCATCTGCTGGGGGGCCGCCGGATGGGCTGGCCCCCCGGCTGAGCCCCGGGGCTCAGCGGTGTCAGTCGGTAGGAATCGGGGAGTCCTCCGGTTACTTTCAGGATTCGGCGCGTCGGTGGCACAGTCACGGAAGGATGCTTGCGAACGAACTGGCGGACGGTAGGGGACCTGGGCCCGAAGGGGCCACGCGGGGGCGACTGGTTCGCCGCGGTGACAGGGGTCCGCCGCACTCAGAGGGTCAAGCGCTCGTGAGTCGAGCCGAGGCGGCCCGGGGGCGACCGGTCACGGGCCCGCAGATCAACGGGGTGCAGGTGCCAATCCACGGTGCCGGCACCCCGTCCACTTTCCAGGGGGTGGCCTCCGACGAGAGTCTCGAGTCGCTCGAGTTCCTGCGGGTGCTCGACCTGGTGGCCGGAATGGCCTCCGGTCCCCTCGGGGCCGAGGCCGTGCGCGCCCGCCGACCGATCGCTGACCCTGAC
This sequence comes from uncultured Gemmatimonadaceae bacterium, assembly GCA_964364615.1. GTDB lineage: Bacteria > Gemmatimonadota > Gemmatimonadetes > Gemmatimonadales > GWC2-71-9 > SZUA-320. The sequence goes on along the minus strand of CAYINH010000054.1, from coordinate 1,390 downwards.
CAGATCCGCCACGACCTCTGGGTGATCGAGGAGTTGTTCACCCTCCGCCAGCAGGGCGAGGAGTTCGACGCCCCTCCGGTGCCTCCCCTCAAATCCGTGATGGCCCGGCTCCGGATCGACGGCAGTTCGCTGGACGGTTCAGAACTGGTACGGATCCGCTCCACGCTGGCCGCCGGACGGCAGATCGCGATGCATCTGCGCCGGGTCGCGGATCGCACCCCCCAGCTGTCAACCCTCCTGGTGCCGGTGCCCGACCGCGCCATCGAAGCCCGACTCGAACGCTCGTTCGACCCCGAGGGGGAGCTCCTCGATACCGCGGATTCCGCCCTTGCGGCGGCGCGCCGTGCGGTCCAGACGCATCGGGAACGGCTGATCCGGAGACTGGAAGGCATCCTCCACGGACTCGACGCCCAGGCGGTACCGGGGGGAGCGGCGGTGACGATCCGCGGTGGGCGCTACGTCATACCGGTCCGGCGCGACAGTCGAGCCAGGCCGCACGGAATCGTGCACGATGAGTCCGGTTCCGCCGGGACCCTGTTCATTGAACCGTCCGAAGCGATTGAAGCCGGCAACGCCCTGCGCGAGGCGATCCAGGCCGAGGGTCGGGAAACCCATCGAGTGCTCGGCGAACTCACCGACCTCCTCCGCCCGCACGGCGATGCCATCTCGGCAGTGCACCGGATGTGTGTCCGGGCCGACGACGCGATGGCCCGAGCCCGCTATGCCAACGCGATCCGAGGGGTGGTGCCGGTTCTGGCCGCTTTCGGGGATCCGCTGGTGATCCGGAACGGCCGCCACCCGGTCCTGCTGGCCCGAGTGCCTGAGACCGTGCCCTTCGACCTGGTGTTCGAGCCGGGTGAGCGTACCCTGGTCGTGAGTGGCCCCAACGCCGGTGGCAAGACGGTCATGCTCAAGACCATCGGGCTCACCGCGGCGATGGTACAGGCGGGAATTGTTCCGCCGGTGGGGACCGGCAGCCGGTTTCCGATTTTCTCCCGGATCTTTGCCGACATCGGGGACCACCAGTCCATCGCCGCCGATCTCTCGACCTTCAGCGCCCATGCCGCCACGCTGCAGCGAGTCCTCGCCGAGGCCGGGGAGGCGAGTCTGGTGCTGCTCGACGAACTGGGGAGCGGTACCGATCCGGCGGAGGGGGCCGCTCTGGCCTGGGCCGCGCTGGAGTCGCTCACCCGGCGGGGCGCCCAGACGGTGGCCACCACCCACCTGGGGGCCCTCAAGATGTTGGCCGCAGAGGAGCCCGGAGTGGTCAACGGGTCGCTGGAGTTCGACGCGGCCACCCTGTCCCCGAGCTATCGGTTCATCAAGGGCGTGCCCAGGCGCTCCTACGGTCTGGCGATCGCGCGCCGTCTCGGGGTGGACGGCGCCGTGG
>CAYINH010000053.1:0-11341 GCA_964364615.1 uncultured Gemmatimonadaceae bacterium | reverse complement strand
CCCCGCTCGACCTCGCTCCGCACCAGCTCGGCGTCCATCCCCTCGCGGACCGCGATGAATTCCATCTCGGGTGTGATCTCGCCACGACGGGCGTAGTAGAGCTGGGTCACGGGCCCGTTGCCGCGCAGGATCCGGCGCCGGAGCCCGGTCGGCATCGGGAGCCCCAGGGTCTGATCCCGGTCGCCCACTTCGGTGACATCCCGTTCGAGCAGCCAGGGAAGCCGCACTGGCGGCAGTCCTTCGCGGACATCGTGACCGGCCGGTCCGCTCGGGTCGTAGACCCGGAGTGGCGGCTCGCCCCCCGAGAGGACGATCTCCCGCATCGGGACCCGGATCCCGTGACGTCCTTCGACATACACCTTGCGGGAGTTGGGAAAGGCCTCGCCGTAGTCGGCGGCCTGCTGTTGGACCGGGAGTTCTCTGGTGGCCATACGCAATCGCTCCTCCACGGGATACCGCGGGGGAGCGATGAGGGCTGCCTGCGCCGCGCTCCCTTCGCCGGTATCAGCCGGATCAGGTTCCGAGGGTCTGTCTCAATCCCGGTAGGTCGGGATACCCCTGGCGGTGTGATGGAATGGTAGGGGTACGGAGTGGCCTGGTCAATCAGCGCCGGGCTGCCTGGGAAGTAACCAACCGAAACCGCCTCCCAGGGGAACAGGGTGGCGGGGTGCTCACAATCAGGGAAGGCCCCCAGGTGGACCATGGTCGCGGCATCGTCGGCATAGCGCTCATGGAGATGGCAGGCGCCGTCATCGCTCAGGAACCACTGGTACATCAGGGTACCAGATTCCTCGCGCGTCGCGGTCACCATCTCGTCCATCAGGGCCCTGAACTCGTCGAGCTTCCCCTCATTCACCTTCAACGTCAGCATCCACGAAACCGGGCCACTCATGCTGCCTCCAATGGAAGGGAATTTCTCAACCAGCGCCGTCGAGCCTGATGGGCAACAGCGGCTGGAACAGGATGGTAGATTCCTTCCCGATCCCCCAACTCTGGACTACCTGATGCCGCACCGCTTCACCATTCTGGCGCTGATCGCCCTCGTCATGGCGTGCAGATCACCGGTGCCGAGCCAGCACGGGTCAAGCGACTACCTCTACCTGTGGACCGGCTCGGCCGACTCCACCCAGCCCGATTTTCTGGCGGTGCTGGATGTGCGCCTCGACGCCGACCGGTACGGTGAGATCGTAACCACTCTGCCGGTGCCCGGACTCGGCAACAGACCGCACCACACTGAGCACGAAATGCCGGCCGATGGCCAGCTCTTTGCCAACGGGTTCGGCTCCGGACAGACCTTCATCTTCGACCTCACTAACCCGACCACTCCCCGCCTTGCCGGACAGTTCGGCGACCTCGAAGGATTGAGTCATCCTCACTCCTTTCTCCGGCTCCCAATGGGCAACGTGCTCGCCACCTTCCAGATGCAGCACGACTCCACGGGTGTCCTCCCAGGCGGGCTGGTGGAAATGACCCCCACAGGCCAGGTGGTTCGTTCGACGTCCGCCAACCAGCCCGGGACCGACCCGGGACTCAGGGTCTACAGCGCCGGTATCGTCCCCCCGCTCGACCGGATCGTCACCACCACCACCGACATGGACCATGACTTCCCCGCCTCCCGGCTGGTGCAGATCTGGCGGCTGTCCGACCTGAGCCTGCTCCATACCATCAGCCTGCCCGACGGTCCCGCGGGGACCGAGGGGCTGCTGTCGGCCGAGCCGAGGATCCTGAGTGACGGACGCACCGTGCTGGTCTCGACCTTCAGCTGCGGGCTCTACCTGATGGAGCGGCTGGAGAGCGATACCCCTTCGGCCCGACTGGTCGCCTCGTTCCCCACCAAGGCCAACACCGCCTGCGCGATTCCGGCGGTATCCGGCAACTACTACCTGGTCACGGTGCCAGCGTGGAGTGCGGTCGTCGCGCTCGACATTTCCGATCCCGGCCACCCGCGGGAGGTGAGTCGACTGGTCCTCGGGGCGGACGACGTCCCCCATTGGATCAGCCTTGAACCCAATGGCAACCGGCTGGTCATCACCGGGTACCAGGGGATGCGTCACCGGGTCATGATCGCCACCTTCGACCGGGGAACTGGTCAACTCGCGCTCGACCAGCGGTTCCGTGAAGAGGGGGCCACGGAGCCGGGCTTCCGGATGGACAACAAGACCTGGCCCCACGGCGGCAGCGCCGCCGGTGTCCCGCACGGCGCGGTCTTCAGCCGGCCCTGACCACGAGGCCCAGATGCCCGAACTTCCCTTCGTCCTGGTCACCGGCGCCTCCCGCGGCCTCGGCCATGACATGGCGCTCCACCTGGTGCGCCATGGTTTCAACGTCCTGGCCGGGGTTCGCTCGCTGGAGGACGGCACCCGACTCACGGCCGAGGCGGGGCCGGCCCTCCACCCAGTGATCCTTGATGTGGCTGACGCGAGGAGTATCGAGGCGGCAGCCTCGACCGTTGCCCGGCTGACCGGGGATGCCGGGTTGGCCGGCCTGGTCAACAACGCCGGCATCGCCAGTTTCGTCCCGCTGGAGCAGCAGCGGATGGAGGATTTCGAGCAGATCTTCCGGGTCAACGTCTTCGGGGTGCAGGCGCTCACCCAGGCGTTGCTGCCCCAGCTCCGTCGGGCCCGGGGCCGGATCGTCAACATCAGTTCGGGCAACGGCAAGCTGGTGCTCCCGTTCTCCGGGGCCTACTCCGCCAGCAAGTTCGCGCTTGAGGCGCTGTCCGATGCGCTCCGAATGGAACTGGCCCCGTGGGGCATGCACGTCAGCGTGGTGGAGCCTGGCGCCATGGCCACTGACATCCGGCTGAGGGGGGTGGCAGCGTGGGCCACTGAGCGCGAGGCGATGTCAGTGGCGGATCAAGAGCTCTACGCCGACCAGTTCGCCGCCGTCAGCCGGGCCATTCATGCGATGGAGGTCGGGGTGGGGCCGGCACTCGAGGTCAGCGAGGCGGTGCTTCAGGCGCTGACCGCGCCCCAACCGAAGACCCGATACCCGGTCGGTCCCCACATGGACACGCTCGACGCCCTCGTCGCCATGCCCGACCGGGAGCGCGATCAGGTCGCGATGGGGATCCTGGGTCTGGGCTGTGCGCCCCCTTCGCCGGCTTGAGACGGCCGACTCCGGGGATGGAGTCCATTGGAGCGTACATGTACAATATACATTGCTACATTGACGGTTTACATGTATACTAGGTCATGGCCAGAAAACGGGGAGACCGGGTGAAAGAGCCGGTCCAGGTTTACCTGGACCAGCAGGATGCCACCATCCTGTCCAACCTGGCCGAGCAGACCGGTCAGTCCAAGGCGGAGGTGCTGCGGCGGGCAATCCGGCAGATGGCGCAACGGGAGCTCACCGGCAAGAAGAAACCGGGGTGGTCGTTCGAGGTGCTGATCGGGGTGCTGGGCGACGACCCCAGCTACCCGCCGGAGCTGGCCGAGCGGCACGACGATTACCTGGCGGAGTATCTGGCAGAGAGGAAGGGCAGTGGAACGCGCCCTCTGTGATACCGTCGCACTGCTCGCCCGCGTCGAGCCGCGCGATCAGTATCACGCCCGGGCCCGCGCGGTGGCCGACCGATTCGTGTCATCCGGCGGGCGGTTCGTCGGCACCACCGCCATCCTCACCGAGCTTTCCAACCTGCTTCTGGTCCGCCACGGTCCGGAGCGCACCGCGCAGGGGCTGGCGGTGCTGCTGTCGGATGAGACCTGCCGTTGGGTGGACGTCGACCTGAGCCTGGTGAGGGATTCGCTGGGCAACTGGCTGGAGCGGTACTCCGATCAGCAATTCTCGCTCACCGACGCCATCAGCTTCGAAGTCATGCGCCGGGAGGGCATCCGGCGCGCATTCAGCTTCGACCAGCGCTTCGTCACCGCGGGATTTGCCCTGCTGGACTGAGCCCCACCTCCGGTATTGCTTCGGCCGCTGCCCGGCCTCGCCATGAGTACCTGGGCAGATCGATCGCCGGATTCCTCGCAAAGAACCCGTTCGCCCGAATCGCGAACCCGTGCCACGCCGGCGGCATCACCGGCCAGTCCTCCACCCGCGGCACGTGATGGAACCCGAGGGTCACCCAGGCCACCAGGTCGGTGTTCTCGATCGGCTGGCACCATTGGAGCCTCGCGGCGCCAACCGATCGGCGGCGGCGTGGTACAATTCAACCATGACGCCCCCTGCCGACCCCAAACCCCACGGGCCGCGGATCCACCTGCCCCCGCCCCTGCTCGTGGCGGCCTGGTTCTTTGCCGGGTACGGGGTGGACCGACTCGTCCCTTTGCGGATCCCCGAACCCATGGTTCCGGTCAGCCGACCCCTCGGCTGGCTGCTGGTGATCCTGGGCGCCGGCCTGGCCTTCTGGGCCATGGGACTCTTCCGACGGGCCCGGACCACGGTGCTCCCGTTCAAGGCCGCCACCACTCTGGTCATCGCGGGGCCGTACCGGTTCTCCCGCAACCCGATCTATGCCGGGATGCTCGTGGGGTACCTAGGTGTTGCGCTGGTGACGGGGCTGATTTGGCCGCTGCTGCTGGTCCCCCTGGTCCAGAGTTCCCTCAGAGGGCTGGCAATCGACGCCGAGGAAGCCCACCTGAGGGAGCGCTTCGGTGAGCAGTACCTGAAGTACCGGCGACGGGTCCGCCGGTGGCTGTGAGTCGATGATGCGGACCGCAGAGGGGATCCTGATGTGGAATCAGAGGCGGTAGATGTCCCGCGCCTTTGTCAGCGAAGACAGCGACGGCCCGGACCCGAAGGCCCGATACCCGCTGCCCCCACCCGATGACCCCGGGTTTGAGGAGGCGGCGGCCAGGGCGCTGATCCGGGGGGCCCATGAAGGTGACTCCATGGGCGCGGAGGAGGCCACCGGATACCGGTTCGGGGACCCGCGACTGATCCGGTGGGTCACCCTGATCCTGGACCGGGCCCGGGAGGACGGAGACGACCGGACCGAACAGCTGGCCGAGCGGTTTTTGCGCCGAGCCGGCGTGGATCTGGATTGACGGAGAACCTGACGGGGCCGGCCCGGTCCTGGGCCCCGGAACCTTCCCTCGCCTGAGTGCGTACTGACTCCCATGCGCTACGACACACTTGAGAAGGCGACGGTGGCCGGTGGCTGCTTCTGGTGCCTGGAGGCGGTCTTTTCCCCGCTCCGGGGAGTGGATCGGGTGGTCTCGGGGTATACCGGCGGCCCGGTTCGGAACCCGGCCTATCGGGAGGTCTGCCACGGAACCACCGGCCACGCCGAGGCGGTGGAAATCTCCTTCAACCCGTCGGTGATCAGCTACCGGGATCTGCTGGAGATCTTCTTCGCCTTCCACGATCCCACCACCCTGAACCGCCAGGGCCCGGATACCGGGAGCCAGTATCGTTCGGCCATCTTCTATCATTCCGAGGCACAGCGCAGCACCGCGCGGCAGCTCATCGACGAGTTGACGGCGACCGGCACCTTTGGCGCGCCGATCGTGACCGAGGTGGTTCCTCAAGCGCCGTTCTACCCCGCCGAGGAGTATCACCAGAGCTACTTCGCGCGGAACCCCGGGCAGCCCTACTGCCAGGCGGTCATCGCCCCCAAGGTGGCCAAGCTTCGGGCCGGCTATCTGGAGCGGATCGCCGCCGGCTGATCAGCGGCTGGTCGGCCCCGGCCAGTGCTCACACTCCAGCGCGTCGGTACAGGTCCGGCACGACCGCCGGAGCACATCGAACGACAGCAGCCGGACCTCCGGGGTGAGATACCCGGGCCTGACCGGCTCATCGCTGAACAGATCGGTGCTCAGGTACTTCCGGTTGTCGTCGCTGAACACCGTCACCACCACCGCCTCAGGTCCCAGCTCCTCGGCCACCAGCAACGCCCCCAGGAAGTTGGCGCCCGAGGAGATTCCCACCCCGATGCCCAGGGTACTCGCCAGCGCCCCGGCCATGAGAATCGCATCGCCATCTGACACCGCCACGATCCGGTCGAGCGAGGCCAGGTCGACGATGGCGGGGATGAACTCATCCGAGATCCCCTGGATCCGATGGTGTCCCACCCGGTGACCGGTCGACATGGTCGGCGATTCCGCCGGCTCCAGCGGGTGAATCCGGACCTCGGGGGACATTGATTTCAGGAACTGCCCGACGCCCATGACCGTGCCGCCGGTCCCGACCCCGGCGATGAACCCATCGGGCTGGAGTCCTCTCGCGGCGAGCTGATACCAGATTTCCGGTCCGGTGGTGAGCGCATGGGCCTCCACGTTGGCGGTGTTGGAGAACTGGCGCGGGAGGAAGACGTTGCTGTCGGAGGCCGCCATCGCTTCGGCCAGGCTGATGCTCCCCAGGAACCCGCCGGCCTCCCGGCTCACCGGCACCACGTCGGCCCCGTAGCTCTGGATCAGCTGAACCCGCTCCTTGCTCATCCAATCGGGCATGAAGATGGTGACCGGGTGTCCCAGCGCGCGCCCGATCGCGGCAAAGGCAATCCCGGTGTTGCCGCTGGTGGCCTCGACAATCCGGTCCCCGGGGTAGAGGTGCCCGCCCAGGTGGGCTTGTCGCAGGATGTGCAGCGCCATCCGGTCCTTGACGCTGCCGGTCAGGTTGAAGTGCTCGGGTTTGGCAAAGATGGTCCGCTCCAGCCCCCGGAACCGGCACCGGATCGCAAAGAGCGGGGTGTTGCCGACCGATCGGGACAGGCCCTGGAAGACCTGGGCGCGGTTGTCGTCAGCGCCGACCTGGAGGCCTGGGGCGGAACTCATTGGCCCAATATGCCCCCCCTCCCTGAAGGCCGAGTGAAGCCCGGGTGAACCGCTCCAATCCAGGCGGTTCGATGCCGTTCGATTCCACGGGAAACAAGAGGAATGCTGCTCACATCACCTCGGTCTCGAGGAAGTCGACGATGGCATCTGGTCGGTCTACTTCGGCACGGTCCTGCTCGCGAAGGTTGACGAGCGCGAGATGATTCAGCGCCTCGGCATCCGCCGGCAGCCGCCGATGGGCCGCCATCTCCGTCCCGGTCGCGTCCAGTGCGCAGGCCATGACGTACCGCTTGTGCCAATCCAACCCAACCCGGATCATCGGAGTTCCTTGCGGGGCACCCGGAGAAGGTGCCGCCCGAAACGGAACTCCGCGAGATCTTCCGGAGGCGCCGCCGGGCCGCTCCGCGCTTTCACAAGGTCGGGTTATACGGCGCCCTCCAACGGCGTCTGGGTGCATTCCGGAAGCGCGGTGTGGTACTGCTGACGCATGGAGTGGAGAATGCAGGCCGCAAGAAAGGGTAAGAAGTCCTGCGGAACATCCCAACTCTCCCGGGCCTTGACCCGGCCAAAGCCGGTCGACGCGGGATTCAGTTCAATCGAGACAAGGGTGGCCGTCACATGATCGTTCGGAACACCAGCTTCGGGAACGGCGCTCGCGGCCAAAGAACGGACGGCTGCTGCCTGGAGGAACCCCTTGCGAAGGAGCGCCGTCGACGTGACGGCAAGATCGAAGTCGTCTTGGCCTTGCCGCGGAAGGGCACCACCAACATCCACCAGCGGTCTCGCATGGTCGAGCGCTAGGTCGAGGAGCTCCTGTCCAGATGCCATCAGGTCCTCGTCACTTGGCGACGCCGTATAACGTCCTGCGCTTCAGCTGCGGGGCGTACGGCAGCTGCAAGCGCGGGTGATGCTGCCCAGCAGCCGCCTGCTCTTGTCGCACTTGCTCCGCCAGATAGACCTTGAGTAACGATTGGTAGGGCACATCGCGCTCGTTGGCTAACGTCTTGAGGTCCGCCAGCAAGGGAGCCGGAAGCCGAAGGGAGATCGTCTCGGTCGACGGCTGGAGATTCGGGAAGACGGCGCGCTTCGCCTTGGACCAGTCGATGTAGTCCACCGTATCGTGCGTGGCCCACAACTGGCGTTCCTCGGCCTCGGTCTGGAACCGCGGAATCGACTTAAGGGGCTTCTTCGGCATTGGCTTGCTCCGTGTAAAGCCGACGTTCTCGTCGGGTCATGTCCCGAGCCATGATGGGCCGGACCAGCGTCGCTCGGAGGGTGAACACCATGGCAAGCGTCCGGCCGGCATTGCTCCTTCCCAGTACATAGTACCGCACTTCCACCCGCTGGCGAACCCACTGCGATGCTCGTCGCGGGATCTGATCAGCGCAGTGCAACCCAGCGACCTAATGCCGGCCTTCGCGGTCATAAGTCGGCCCCTTCGTCGGAGCTGGCAGTAGTTTTTGCACCCGCCAGTTGATCAATTCGGCCGTGTACAGTTCACCGCCAGGTCCGATCGCAAGTCCGTGCAGCCCAATGAACTGGCCGCGCCCCCGACCACGCTCTCCGAATATGCCGAGCACCTGCCCTTCCACGTTGAGCTTGACGATCCGCCTCACATCGCCCACGTAGACTGATTGATCCGAGTCGATGAACAAACCCTGCGGGCGGACGAAGCCTGTCCACTGCGACAGGAAACGCCCCTCGGCGTCAAAGACTTGGATGCGTCCATTTTCCCTGTCGGCAACGTAGACGTGATCCTGGGAGTCAATGCCGACTGCGTGCGGCGTGTCGAACTGCCCCGGGCTGCTGCCCTTCGAGCCCCAGGCAAAAAGAAACGCGCCTTCGCGCGAGAACTTCACGACGCGGGAGTTCACATATCCATCCGTGACAAAGATCTCGCCGCGGCTGTTCACCGCCACATCGGTGGGCCGGTTGAACAGATCCTGCGTTTCACCCTCCGATCCTCGTCGGCCCAGAACCATGACCACGCGCCCACGCGCGTCAAGCTGGATGACATGGTGGTCAGCGTCGTCCACGAGCCAGAGGTAACCCTCGCGATCGACCCGTACACTGTGAGCGTGCGAAACCAGCCCGGGGGCAAGCTCGTGCACGTACTTCCCGCTGGCGTCAAACTCCATCAGCGGGCGGGGCCCACGATTGAAGACGTAGAGGTGGCCCCTTCGATCGACAGCCACGGCCGCCACCTCTCCGAAGTTTGCCTCGGGGGGAATCTGCAGTGGGTCCTCGACGACAGAGTACGGCAACTTGGCTGCCGATGTGTCGATCGGCGTCCCGCTGCGAGTTCCCTGTGCCTCCACATCCGCAAGGAGCCCGAAGGTCAGCGTGGCGGCAATAATCGTTGGTCTCATCGGCACCGTTTGTTGGTACGACTTCAAGCTAGCTGGTTCTGACTGCGCGAGCGCCTTCGTCAGGTTCCTCACAACGCCTGAAACTGCGGGGTAAAGCTGCCTTGCGCCCTGCGCTTCTGCTGCCAGGCCCTGTTGACGCTGGTCCGCAGCCGCACCAGGTACGCCCGCCCCCGCAGCAGCTTGCGGTGGGCTCGCAACTCCGGACTCGGCACCCAGACGACCGACAGCAAGTTCGTGCGCAGCAGATCCGCCAGCTTCCGGGCGTCAATCGGATCGGTCTTCGCCCGCGCCTGCCAAATCAGCTTGACCTGGTAGGGATGGGCCGCCACGGCCGCGATCCCCGCCCCGCTCAGCTGGTCATGCCGCCACGCCCAGTACCGCGTCGCTTCCATCGCCACCGTCACCGCCCCGCCCAGTCCCGTCAGCCAGGGCACCAGCGCCTCGACCTCCGCCGGCAGCCGCCGATGGGCCGCCATCTCCGTCCCGGTCGCGTCCAACGCGCACGCCGTGAGGTACCGCTGGTGCAGATCCAGCCCTACCGAGATCCTCGGAGCCGCCTTGAGGGGCACCAGGAGAAGGTGCCGCCCGGGAGGAGCCTCCGCGAGGGTCCTCGGCGCCGCCGCCCGGGAGCTCCGCGCTTTCATAAGGTCGGGTTAGCAAGCGTCTCCCTATTGGCCCCCACCGCACACGCCAGCAAGCCGGAAGAAGCGTTGGGCATTGAGGCAGAAGATCTTGTCTCGTTGCCCGGGCGTCAGAAACTCTGCCCTTTCTATATACTCGATCGATCGAGCGATGATGCCGGTATCCGCGGCCACGTCCGTCCCAAACATCAGGCGGTCTTCAAAGCCGCGGGCCACCAGGTCTCGCAACGGGCACCACCCGGTGTCCGCTCGAGGAGCACTGCAGCCAGCGGCGGAGAGATCGACGTAGACCTCCGGGAACATATACAGCAATCCAATCATTGCCTCGCGAAAAGGGTTGCCGGCGTGCATCACCCAGAGACGCAGCTTCGGATACCGCACCAGAACGTCTTCCAGGAGGAGCGGATTGCCGAGGCTCACGCGGTACGCTGGCCGCCGCCCGAGGGCGATTCCGGGCTGGGTCAACCCCATGTGGATGCCGACCGGAAGGTCTCGCGCCTGCGCCCACCTGAAGATGGGGTCGAGGGCGGGATCACCGGGCGCCACGCCGACATACTGAGGGGCGAGTTCGCCAACAAAGCTGAACCAGCCGCCGGCGAATCGGGTATCGAGGGAGTCCGACGAAAGCCCGAGCAGTTCGGTCTCACTGATGAAACCACTCAGCAACTTCACGCCACCCGCGTCCGCCAGTCTGGTCAGCTCGGAAACGTCTTCCTTCCGCCGTCCGCTGGCCACGGCCAGTACCACCCCGTGCTGGCGAAACGCGGCGAGGACCGCAGGGAAGGTGCCAAGGGTAACATGGACATGGGCGTCGATGATCCGCCGGGGTGTCTGACCCGTAACGGGCCACGCGCCTACCATGAGCGCTGCTCCTACGATCAACGTGAACAGACGCATCGGCCCTCAACCAGTGAAGATGATGGCGACCGCTCGCCGGGTTTGGAGAAGGAGGTCAGCATTGCGCGGTTTGCTAACGGCTTCCGCTTCTGCGGCACGGGTCCGACGGGGCGTCGATCCCGGGTACGGATGCTGGCGCCCGTGGCCGCAGCAAGCGGATGTTATGCAGCCCCGGACCGCTGCCGAGAACGACTCGGGCCCCGGCCCAGCTCTTCCCGTACGACGCGCCGCAGCACCTTCTCGAGCGGCTCCTGCGACTGATCCACCACGCCCCGCAAGGCCTGGTTGATGAGCGTCTGGTAGTTGCCGCCGCCAGCCGCGTGCACCTGCGTGCGGAACCAGTCGAGAATATCGTCGTCCAGCCGGATCGTGATCCGGGTCTTCCCCGTCGCAACGGGGAGGATGGGGCCACGGCGAGCTTTGCTGAAGTCATATTCCTTACGCATCGGGATCCTCCGCATACTGTCGGCGTTCGCGCGGAGTGGCCCGGCGCGCCATAATGAGACGAATGTGACCCTCGTTCCACGTCCAAGCCACCACCAGCACTCGGTCGAGATGGTCCCGGCCGAGCATGACCAGCCTAGCTTCGGACGGGTGCGGGTCCGGTCGGCTCAGGGCGTAGGGATCCTCGAACACACCCACCTCGTCGGCGAAGTCCACGCCGTGCTTGTGGCGATTGGTCGCCGCCTTGGCGGGATCCCACTCGAAGTCCATA
>CAYINH010000052.1:0-11544 GCA_964364615.1 uncultured Gemmatimonadaceae bacterium | reverse complement strand
GCGGCATCGAGCCGCGAGCGCACCGCGAACCACGCACCCGGGATGTGGCCGGCGTGGTACTCTTCGCTGGGGCGGACATCCAGCACCGTCACTGCCCCACTTCGCACCCGCCGGATGAGTTCCCCGGTCGGGACCGACTCCATGGCGCCACGTGCCTCCAGAAAAATCCTGGTGACCTGTTCGACTTCCGCCAGCCGGTGCTCGGCGAGTTTTCGCAGGGAGAGGAAGAACCGGCGGACGTCGTCATCGGCCAGACGGTACTCCACGAAGAGGCCGATCTTGCGGCTGTCGACCAGCCGCGCGGCCCGGAGGACCTGGAGATGGTGGGAGGTGTTGGCCACCGAGGTCCCGGCCTGCCGGGCGAGGGCTTCGACGGTGCGGTGGCCCTGACCGAGCAGTTCAAGCAGCTCCAGCCGTCGGGGAGCGGCCACCGCTTTCCCGATCCGGGCAAACTGCTGGTAGATGCTGTCCTTGAACTGCCGGTTCGACTGAGGCATGTGTCAAGTATTCATAATAGTACTTGAATAAGCAAGGCCGCTGGCTCTGCTATCCACCGACCGAGTCGGTCGCCCGCCAGAGGTACCAGCTGGCGATGGTTCGGAACGGCTGCCACCGCCGGCCATGCCGCAGCAGCCGGGCAGGGTCGGGGAGCTTCCGGGTCCGATAGGCGATCTGGAATCCCTTCTGGATCCCCAGGTCGGCTACCGGCAGGACATCCGGTCTCCCCAATCCTCCGATCAGCAGCATCTCGGCGGTCCACCGGCCGATGCCGCGCACCACCACCAGCCGTTCGATCAGCGCCTGGTCGTCGAGCCGGCGGGCTTCCGCCAGTTCCGGCAGCACCCCCTCCAGGGATTTGCGCGCCAGATCCTGGATCGCCAGCATCTTGGCCTGCGACAGCCCGGCCCCGCGCATCTTCCCGTCCGGCATCTCCAGTACGGCGGCCGGTTCGGGGACAGCATCCTCATCGCCGAACAGCGCCCGGACCCGGCCCAGAATGGTCGAGGCGGCCTGGCCGGAGAGCTGCTGGTAGACGATGGCTCCGAAGAGCCGCTGATAGGGACTCAACCGGTAGCCCGGCCGGAGTCCGAGCGGACCGATCCGTGCCATCAGCTGACCCAGGACCGGGTCGGCCTTGGCGAGGGCGGTCTGGGCTGCGGCGATGTCCGTCGTTCGCAGGGTCGGGATGGCGGTACGGCGACTCGGCATGCGTGGTCCCTGGCAGAAAGCAGCCCGCAAGATAGCGGGTCGAGAAACCGGCCCTCACCTGTTAGACTGGAGCCCCATGGAGTCCTCCCGGGATCTGGCCGTCACCTTTGCCGGCGGTGGCAACCGCGCCTTCTATCAGGTGGGGTTCGTGGAGCGCTGGTGGAGCGATCTGGAGCCGAGGGTCCGCGCCGTGTCGGCCTGCAGCGCCGGCGCTTCGACGGCGATCACCTGGCTTTCGGGCCGCCGTGAGGAAGCCCATCGGTACTGGCTCTCCCGGCGCGATGGCATCACCCGGAATTTCCGGTGGAGCCGGTTGCTGCTCGGCCAGCGACCGACGCCGCATGAGCCGATCTACCGTGCCACCCTCGGGACCGCCCTCGCGGAGGGTGGGCTCGAACGGATTCAGGCGCTGCCGTATCCGGTCTTCATCCTGTCCGCGTTTCCCCTGCTGCCGATGCCGCTGGCGATGCCGGTGGGGATGCTGGCCTACTCGATCGAGCGGAGCCTCAATCCCGGAAAGCTGCATCCGGTGTCCGGCCGGAAGCTGGGCTTCCGTCCCGTGTCGGTGGATGCCCGCACCTGCGGCTCGGTGGAAGAGCTTGCCGATCTCATTCTCGCGTCATCCTCAACGCCCCCCTTCCTGCCGGTCGGGCGGATCGGGGGCCATCGAGTGGTCGATGGCGGGCTGGTGGACAACGCGCCGGCCTTCATGGCGGAGGCGGTGGCCGGAGTCCGTCGGACCCTGGTGTTGCTGACCCGTCCGTATCCTGAGAGTTCGGTCGGCTGGCGGGGCAATCGGCTCTATCTGGCGCCGTCGGGCCCGGTGCCGATCAGCCGGTGGGACTACACCTCGCTCGAGCGGGTGGAGGGCACCCTGGAGATGGGCCGTCGAGAGGCGGACATGAGAACGCCCGCCATGCGCGAGTTTCTCAACGGCGGACCGGTCGCTTGATGGACCCCGCGGAGTTCCGAGCCCGGGCCCACCAGATGGTGGACTGGATCGCCGACTACCTGGAGACAGTGGGCCAGCGCCAGGTGGTACCAGACGTCCGCCCCGGGGAGATCCGGGGCGCCTTGCCGGCGGCGCCGCCGGAACAGGGCGAGGAATTCGACCGGATCTTTGCCGATTTCGAACGGGTCATTGTTCCGGGGCTGACCCACTGGCAGCACCCCGGGTGGTTCGGCTACTTCGCCTCCAACAGCAGCCCGCCGTCGGTGCTGGCGGAGATCCTGGTCGCCGGACTGGCGGTCAACGGGATCGCCTGGCAGACCAGTCCGGCCGCCACCGAGCTGGAGCAGGTGGCTCTCGACTGGCTTCGCCAGCTGATCGGATTGCCCGACGGGTTCCACGGCGTGATCCAGGACACGGCGTCCACCGCCACCTTCACGGCGGTCCTCACCGCCCGGGACTCGGCCTGGGCCCGGGTGGGCCGGAGTCCGGTGCTGTCGTTCTACGCATCGGAGGAAGCCCACTCCTCGGTCTTCAAGGCGGCCCGGCTGGCGGGGTTCACGCCCGAATCGATCGGCCGGGTGCCCACCGATGACACCTTCGCCATGCGGGCCGACGCATTGCGCGAGATACTGGCGGAGGACCAGGCCAGGGGCTGGGTGCCGGCCTGCGTGGTGGCCACGGTGGGGACGACCAGTTCCACGGCGCTCGATCCGCTCCGCGCCATAGGCACCCTGGCAAAGGCGGCAGGAGCGTTCTTCCATGTGGACGCGGCCTACGGTGGCGCGGCCGCGGTGGCCCCGGAACACCGCGCGATGCTCGACGGGGTCGAGCTGGCCGACAGCTTCGTGGTCAATCCGCACAAGTGGCTGCTGACCAACTTCGACTGCTCGGCCTACTACGTCCGCGATCCCGACCTGCTGATGCGGAGCTTTGCCGTCCTGCCCGAGTACCTGAAGACGGCGGCGGACAGCGAGGTGGTCAACTTCCGCGACTGGGGGATTCCGCTGGGGCGGCGGTTCCGGGCCCTGAAACTCTGGTTTGTGCTGCGGAGCTACGGGGCCGTGGGCCTGCGGGCGCTGGTCCGCGAGCACCTGCGGCTGGCCGCACTCTTTGCGGGGTGGGTGGATGCGGCGCCGGGGTGGCAGCGGATGGCTCCGGCGCCGCTCGGCCTGGTCTGCTTCCGGCATGTCCCGCCGGGGATGCCGGATGGACCGGAACTCGATGCCCACAACCGGCGGATCCTCGAGTCCGTGAATGCGTCAGGCGAAGTCTTCCTGACCCACACAACGCTTCGGGGCCGGTTCACGATCAGGCTGGCGGTGGGGCAGAGGACCACGGAGGAGCGCCACGTCCGCCGGGCCTGGGATCTGGCTCGGGCCGCGGCCGATGGGTCAGGGGAGATCGAGGCCTGAAGTAGCGGATAGTCCCGCCGTCCGACGCCGGGGCCAGCCGACGGCCACCATGATGATCGCGCCTCCCAGCAGCTGGATGGCCACCAGTCGCTCGCCGAACACCAGGAAACTCATCGCCCCCGCCACCACCGGCTCGAAGGTGAACACCAGGGCCGCTTCGGTCGCGGTCACCACCCGCTGGGCCCGGATCTGCAGCCAGAAGGTCAGGATCGAGTTGCAGATCAGGAAGAGCAGCAGCCCGATCGCCAGCGGTGTCAACTGGAACCTGACCGTCTCCACCGTCGTGGCGCCCGCCAGACCAATGATGCTGGTCGCCAGAAACTGGATCGCCAGGATGCGGACCGTCGATGAGCCCAGCGCGAAGTGGCCGATCGCCACGATCTGCACCGCAAACAGCACGGCCGACACCAGGGTGAACCAGTCTCCCCGGTTGATGTCCGACAGGCTGCCGGTCGGCGCGGTGAGGAAGTAGACCCCGACCATGGCCACCAGAATCTTGACCACCAGGGTCATCGGGACCCTGTGACGGAGCACCGCCGCGCCCAGGGCGGGGGTCAGCAGCGCTGAGATGGTGACGATGAAGGCCGAGCGGCTGGGGGTGGTGATCTCCAGGCCCACGTTCTGAAAGGCGACGCCCAGTCCGAAGGACACGCCCATCCACAGACCGGCGATCAGCTCGCGCCTGGTGACCTGCCGTAGCGTCGGGGTCAGGATCAGGCCGGCGATCGCGAACCGGAACCCGACGGCGGCCAGCGGGGAGAGATCGCTGAAGAGCAGCTTGATGGCGACGATGCTCACCCCCCAGAGCACGGTGATCGTCACCAGGGCAACAGTGGCCTGCCGGTGGGTCATGCGGCGGAGCCGGCCTCGGCGGCGAGCAGCGGGGCCAGGTACCGACCGGTGTGGGAGGCCGCGACGCCGGCCACCAGCTCGGGAGTTCCCATCGCGACCACCCGTCCCCCCTCGGGTCCGGCATCGGGGCCCAGGTCAATCACCCAGTCGGCCCGCTTGATCAGATCGAGATGGTGCTCGATCACCACCACGGTGTGCCCGGCGTCGACCAGCTTGTCGAGCACCTTGATCAGCACCCGGACATCGTCCAGGTGGAGCCCGGTGGTGGGTTCATCGAGCAGATAGAGTTTCCGGCCGGCCCGCTTGCCGCCGGAGATCAGCTCCCGGGCAATCTTGAGCCGTTGGGCCTCGCCCCCGGACAGGGTGGTCGCCGGCTGGCCGAGCCGAAGGTAGCCCAGCCCCACCTGCTGCAGCTGCCAGAGGGCGGCCCCCAGCCTGGGCTGATGCCGGAACCGGGTGATCGCCTCCGCCACGGTCCACTGCAGCACGTCGTGGATCGAGCACCGGTTGATCCGGACATCGAGCACTTCCCGCTTGAACCGCGATCCCCGGCAGACCTCACAGGGGACGTACACGTCGGCCAGGAAGACCATCTCGATCTGGAGGTGGCCGGCGCCCTCGCAGGTCGGGCAGCGCCCCGCCGGCAGGTTGAAGGAGAAGGTGGCAGCGGTGTAACCGCGAGCCTTGCTGAGGGGCTGGCTGGCGAACAGTTCCCGGATCTCGTCGAACCCCTTGATATAGGTGATCGGATTGCTGCGCGGGCTCCGTCCGATCGGTGACTGGTCCACCAGGACCACGTCAGACAGATGTTCCGCGCCGGTGAGTTTCCGGAAGGCGCCGACCGCTTCGCCCAGGTGGGCCTTGGCCGTGTGGCCCCCGCGGAGCCGGCCTTCGAGCGCGCGGTAGAGCACGTTGTGGATCAGGCTGCTCTTGCCGGACCCCGACACCCCGGTCACCGCGGTGAGGGCCCCGATCGGGATCTTCACGTCCACCCCGTCGAGGTTGTGGAGCCTGGCCCCCTCGACGGCGAGCCAGAGCGGACCCGCCGGCCGGCGCATGCTGGGCACCCCGATCCGCCTGGTCCCCCGGAGGTATTCCCCGGTCAGGGTGTCCCTGGCGTCCGCGGGCGGGCCGAGATACACCACCTCGCCGCCCAGCTCCCCGGCCCCGGGCCCCAGTTCGAGCATGGTGTCGGCCGCCTGGATCGCGGCGGGATCGTGTTCCACCATCACCACCGAGTTGCCGCCGTCGCGCAGTTTCAGCAGCAGGCTGAGGAGACTGTCGGTGTCGCGGGGATGGAGCCCGACGGTCGGCTCATCCAGGACATAGAGCGCGTCCACCAGCCGGGCGCCGAGCGCGTTGGCGAGGGCGATCCGCTGGGCCTCTCCGCCGGACAGGGTGCGGGTCTGTCGCCCGAGGGTCAGGTAACCCAGCCCCACATCGCGGAGAAAGGCGGTCCGGTCGGTCGACTCGGTCAGCACCAGCTGGGCGATGGTCTGTTCGGTTTCGGTCAGCTCCAGGGTGGTGAGCCAGTGGTGGAGCCGATCGATCGAGAGGGCCGCCACCTCGGCAATCGTCTGGCCGTTGACCCGGACCGCCAGGGCGTGCTCGTTGAGTCGCGAGCCGTGGCAGTGGGGACACTCGGCTGCCCGCTGATACTGCCGCAGGAAGACCCGGATGTACTGCTTGTAGCGTTTCTTCTCGAGCCCCCGCAGGAAGGGGAAGATCCCGACATAGCGGCCGACCTTGCCGTGCAGCAGCTCCCGCCGGTGGGAGGCGCGGATCGTCTTCCAGGGGGCGTGCGGGTCGGCGCCCAGCTTGCGGGCCGCCTCGACCAGCATCCGGCGGCGGGACTCGTAGCGGGGCTTGGTCCACGGGTCGATCGCCCCGTCCTCCAGACTCAACCCGGGGTCGGGGACGATCAGGCCCTCATCGTATTCCAGCACTGCGCCGAACCCGTTGCATCCGCCACAGGCGCCCCGTGGGTTGTTGAACGAGAAGAGGGAGGGGGAGAGGCTCCGGGCGGCGGTGTCGCAGACGCTGCAGGCCAGAAACTCGGTGAACCGGAGTCGCTCGTCCCCATGCAGCACCAGGGCGATCCCGTCGCCTTCGGCAAAGGCGGTGGCCAGGCTGTCCGTCAGCCGGCGGGAGAGATCGGGGCCGGGCGCGAGTCGGTCCACCACCACCAGGAGTTCCCTGGCGCCCGACAGGTTCGTTTCGGGTGACAACTCATCGAGGTGGTGGGGGATGCCGTCGGCCACCACCCGGACGAAGCCCATGGTCCGCAGGTTCTCCACCAGGGTGTCGTGCCCGAGCTTGTCGGAGGTGGGGAGCGGGAAGGCGACCTGGAACCGGGTGGTGACGGCGGCCAGAGTGGTATCGGTGGCGGTCTGGGCGGTGTCCTTCCGGACCAGGGCGCCGCAGATCCGGCAGTGGGTCCGGCCGACCCGGGCCCAGAGGAGCCGGAGGTAGTCGTACACCTCGGTGGCGGTGCCGACCGTGGAGCGGCTGGAGACCACCGGGTTCCGCTGCTCGATGGCGACCGCGGGAGCCAGCCCGTCCAGGCTGTCCACCAGCGGCTTGGGCATTCGTTCGAGGAACTGCTTGGCATAGGTCGAGAGCGATTCGATGTACCGGCGCTGTCCCTCGGCGTAGAGGGTATCGAAGGCGAGGCTGGACTTGCCGGACCCTGACGGACCGGTGATGACCACGAGCTGCCGGCGGGGAAGCTCGAGGGTGATGCCCTTCAGGTTATGCTGGTGGGCATTGACGATGCGGATGACGCCGGCGGTCACGGGGTGAAGGATACACCAGTGGCCTCAGGGTTGAAGGCCAGCTGCTACCCAGGCCGACGAGCCCATCCAGGGCGCCCCCAGCGACCGGGATTGAGCCTGGCTGACCTCCCCCACCTGCACGAAGTGTCACCCATCCTCCCGGTTGCTCACCGAAAGGTCAGCGCGCCAGCCACCCGAGATGCAGCAGCACGAGAACGCCGCCGAAGCTCCCGCGGGAGTTCAGGTTGCCGAACGCTTGGACACCCAGCCCTGCCACGGGGCCCAGGCGGAGCGTCACCTCAAGGGCCAGCGGTAGCCCAACAACCTGGGTGCCGCGACTGGCGGAGCCGCACTGGGACGGAAACGTCCACGCGGCGCCCGCTGAGGCGGTGACATGCCCGAGAGCGCCGCTGACGCCTCTCCCATAGAGCACCGCGAGATCGCCGAGCCCAGAGCCGCAGCCGTCGCTGAATGGGTCGACCATCGCGACGCCGCGGAGCGAGAGCTGCTGGGCCCCGCGCAGAATGCCCAGCTGCCCGCTGGCAGCGATACCGCCCTCCCGGCTGCCGCCTCCAGCCCCGAGGCCACCGGCTACCCATACCTGTGGCGAGTGACGGGTTTGCGCGTACAGCGGCCACGCAGCGCATAGCAGCATGAAGCTGAGGCTGAGGCGCCGACTGAGAGCCGGGATCGAGATGGGCGCCACCTAGAAGTTATGACTGGGCTGGCCCCCCGATGCGTCGTGGGTTAGCTCCTTCGGGGTTCCGAAGTCACCAGTGCCACATGCGACATGACACCCGTCGCAGCCAGTCGGAGGTACCAGCCCATGCCCAATATCTACGTCGGAATGGATGTCCACCAGACCTCGATCACTCTCGCGGTCCTGCCGGCGGACGATCCCACCCCTTCCCGGGTGGACAGCGGGGCCATCGCTTGACGGAACGGAGACGGCGGGCCCGGGGCACGATCTGGGGGGAACCCTCGACGGTCGTTATCCGGTACGTCCGCAGCCCGACGGAACCCGAGTGCCTAGACCGAGGTCGCTCCCGACGCATCCACTTCGTGCCGCTCCGGCGAGAGGACCCGCTGACCGGCGCATATCAGCAGGATGATCGGCGAAGTAGCTCCGGCCCCGTCGTCTCCCTCACTCCACCGCTACCCTGACACGGGAGCGAACAATGAACGACTGAGATCGCGCCTCTTGACACCAGCCCAGTCATATCAACGGCCTGCACTTCTGCCGCAGGGCCAGCCGAGGCCACAGCATTGCTCAAAGAACCTTAGCGCTGTGGCCGAGGCGCTTGGCCCTGTCGGCAGCAAGTGCTCCTCTGAAAGCGCGGTTGTCAATGGGTACACGTGCCCCTCGGTCGGCCGGGCCGCCCCGCATCTGCACCCACCGAATATGCCAGCAGCTCCCTCTGGTCCAAGCGCGGCACGAAGCCGGCTTCACGCGCCTCTACGGACGCCCAGGTCCAGGAGCATCGTTCGAAGGAGGTGGCCCATTCGTGTTACCGGGGGCGCTGCCACCTACGCAGCGGTACCCAGCGCTTGCTTCGGGCGCACCTCCAGCTTGTCGTGCTGACGGAGCCATTCCTGGTAGCTCCATCCTTCCTGCAAACACCAATACAAATAGCAACTCAGCTTCCGGGCTGCGGCCACGGTGGCCTTCGCCTTGCCTTTCGCCCGGAGCAGGCGTTGGTACTGATCGCCCACCGGGCCCGGGGCCAGCTTCAGGCTCTGCACGATCTCGATCAGGATCCATTTGAGCCACGGGCTGCCCGATCGCCCGACTCCGCCGTGCGTAGTTTTCCCGCCCGAGCTCTGGGTGCTCGGCGTCAGCCCGGCATAGGCCGCAAACTCGTGACTGGTCCGGAACCTCCCGATGTCGCCGAGCTCGGCCAGCAGCAGCGCGGCGCCGAACGGGCCGATCCCGGGCCACGTCTGCAGCCGCTGGGCCACAGGGTCCGCCTTCACCAGCTGCTGCACCCGGCGATCCAGCCGCTTGATCCGAAGGTCGAGCTGCTCCACCAGTTCCAGGAGCAGGTCAATTTGGATCCGACCCATCTCCGACAGTTCGACCGTGGCCAGCCAGGCGCGTCCCGCCTTCCCGTAGAGATCCGTCACCTCCGTTCGGCAGTTCTCGGCGGTCAGGTGGCCATGGATCCGGTTCTTCACGCTGGTGCGCAGCCGCACCAGGTGCGCCCGGCCGCGGAGCAGCTTCCGGCGGGCGCGGATCTCGAGACTCGGCACCCACACCACCGGCAGCAGATTCGTCCGGAGCAGATCCGCCAGTTTCCGGGCATCGATCGGATCCGTTTTGGCCCGGGCCTGCCAGATCAACTTGACCTGGTACGGGTGCGCGGCCACCGCCGCAATCCCGGCCGCGCTCAGCTGGTCATGCAACTACGCCCAGTACAGCGTCGCCTCCATCGCCACCGTGACCGGCCCGCCCAGCCCCGTCAGCCAGGTCACCAGCACGTCCGCATCAGCGGGCAGCCGCCGGTGCTCCGCCACAATGCCGCCCGCCTCATCCATGGCGCAGGCGGTGATGTACTTCTTGTGTAGGTCCAGTCCTACCCAGATCATCGGAGTCTCCTTGAGGGGCACCAGGAGAAGGTGCCGCCCGAGACGGGACTCCGCGAGATCCCCGGGAGCCGCCGCCCGGCAGCTCCGCGCTTTCATAAGGTCGTGTTATGCCGCCCGACTTCAGTTGCGGGGCACGGGCCGCAGTCGGTCGCCGTTCTTGCTCATAGTGCGCGCATCAATAAGGATCTCAACTACCGCCGTGCGAATTGACGCAAAGTCAAACTTACTGTCCAGAATCACGAACGCGGATAGCGTGGGGTCTACGAGCTTGAAGATGTGGTTGCGTCCGTTCGGAAGGTCGCGCGAATCCCCAATCTGCGGGATCGGTGCGTACTGGCCCGCGTCGGAGCTGAGAAGATAGTTGTCTAGTCGTTCGTCGAAGTGCTCGAGGGCGTCGCGCAGCGCCCGCGCCTTCAGTGGAGACTTATCGTTCAATTGAAAAGCGGCGCGCAATTTGTCCGCTCGGGCATTTGTCAGCGCAATCGCTGCGGGCTTTCGCCTCGGCCCAGCACCCGAAGGCCAGAAGAAACGCGACAAAGCACCGGCATGGCCCAAAGCCTCATGAACCGCACTGACCTGATCTGGAGCCGACTGATCGTTGGCGTGGGCCAGGTCGTAGCGTTCGAATGACTCAACGGCGCGATCGGCGGCATACATGATGGCATGGATATAGAATGCTTCGTAAACGGGGAAGATGCCATCCCATTCGGTGACTATCCGTTGAGCGCGAAGCTCCCGCTCGGTATCGTCAATCGTGGTAGACATATCCGTCAGCTTCTCCATTGGCCTCTCAGCCATCGCTCGGGACTCGACATCAGTCGGCATAACTCCTGTTTATGCGGCCGGCGGTACGTTACCGCTCAGGCAAGCCTAGCTCCCTTTGCGAGGTTGCAGGTACGGCAGAGGAGCTGAATGTTCTCGAAATGATCACCGCCGCCTCGAGAAAGCGGAATAATGTGATCGAAGTGAAGCTCGCGGGCCGCTCCGCACCTTACGCAGCAACCGCCATCTCTTGCCCATACTGCCAGTTTGACATCATCTGGAAGGGGCTGGCGGGAGGCTTGGTTCTTCAGAAACGATACTGTTGCTTCAGAATTGGCTACTTGTTCACGAAGGCGACGGAGGGTGTCTGCCGCCTGAAAATGGAGTGCCTTCGTCCGAAGAACGATCTCCTCACGCTCCGAGATCCGGGGAATTCTATCGACGGCATATACGTCATCTCGGAAGAGCCAAAAGAGTTCGTGAGGCAACTCCTGCTCGCCGCGGGACTCAAGTACCATCTCGACCCGGGCAAGTGAAAGAGGCTCGCGATGAGACTGTTGATACTCGGCAGCAGAGAGAAACCGCTCCAGTGCCATCGGGATGGCTTGAGCGGTAGGCCCCTCCGTGATTTTGACAAGGACTGTCAACTCAGGTCCGCCGCCATCCGGATGTGGGCCCAACCCTGTCAGCAGACCCACCAAGTCCCCAGGGCGCACGGTGGCCCGGGACGATTCGAACCGCTGCGTGAACACGATCTGCCCATCAACGATGTGCGCTGCGTGGATGACGGTAATCGCCATATCCCTGCCTAGTGATTGGACATGATAACCCAGGCGGCACACGCACCGGACGCAGTTGTCGCTTCTACGACGAGAACACAGTCGGAGTGGACGTCTCCGCCAACGAGCCGCGCCCCGTAACTGCACTCACAGCAGAACGACGTGCGCATGACCTGCCGGGCACATCCATCCGCTTGTTATGCCGCGCCGGCCTTCCG
>CAYINH010000051.1:0-11619 GCA_964364615.1 uncultured Gemmatimonadaceae bacterium | reverse complement strand
CCCCAACCCCCGGTTTTGGAGACCGGTGCTCTACCAATTGAGCTACGGACCTAGGCCACCCGCTCACAAACAGGGTGGCTGACGGGACTTGAACCCGCAACCTCCGGAACCACAATCCGGCGCTCTAACCACTTGAGCTACAACCACCACGTCCCCATCGTCTGCCCGGACCAACGGGCGAGGTAAGCTACGGACCACCCCCTGTGGGGTCAACCCCTTGGGACGGGTCGGCTTGGATCTTGCTCGATGGGTGTGGAACTGGTCATCCTGGCCCGGGCACCTGGTCTCATCAACCGGGACAGATCCGCCCGCTCAGGACCGGGATTCGAACACCGGACAGAAAGCCGTTGCAGGTCGTCCAACTCCGGCAGTACCAGGCACATAGGCATCATGACCGGGCCCCGATCGTGCCCGATCCTTCCTCGGATCGGCGCCGGTTTTCGGACCGCCAGCACATCCTCTCGGAGGACTCGTATGTACTCAGGCATTATCCGTCGCCTACTGGCCGCTGGACTGGCTATTCCTGCGGTTCTCATGGCAGGTTGCCAGAGCGGCGTCATCAGCGGCCCCCGGATCGTCGCGTTGAGCGAGGTCTCCGGCGGGCAACAGACCGGCACCGTCGGTGGTCAGCTCCCACTCCCTCTGGTCATCAAGGTGGCCGACCAGGGTGGGAATCCGGCGGCCGGCATCACGATCTCCTGGCGGGTGCTGAGCGGAGGCGGTCTGGTGACCCCGAGCCAGAGCACGACCGGGGCAGACGGCACCGCCTCGGCAACCTTCCGACTCGGCAACACGCTGGGTGAGCAGCGGGTCGAGGCCGCCCTGTCCGGCGCCCAACCGGTGACCTTTGCCGCGACGGCCAACGCCGCGCCCGCCAGCCAGCTGATCGTCTCGAGTGGCGACAACCAGTCAGGCACCGTGGGTGCCTCGGTGCCCGCCCCGCTGGTGGTCAAGGCCGCGGACGCCTTCGGCAACGCCAAGTCCGGTATCACCGTCGTCTTCGCGGTGACCCAGGGTGGCGGGGTTCTTTCCGCTGGAGCCGCCGTCACCGGGGCCGACGGCCTGGCCTCGGTGGCTTGGACGCTCGGCGCCGCGGCCGGCAATCAGCGAGTGACCGCGACGGTCTCCGGAGTTTCTCCACTGTCCTTCAACGCCACGGCCAACCCGGGTCCCGCCAGCAAGGTGACGGTGCTCAGCGGAAACAATCAGGCAGCCCCTCCTGGCACCAGCCTCACCGATTCGCTTCGGCTCAAGGTCACGGACCAGTTCGACAATCCGATCAAGGACGTCACCATCGTGTGGGCCGCGCTGGGTGACGGCGGCAGCACGAGCCCCGCAGTCACCGTGACCAACGTGCTCGGTGTCGCGGCGACCCAGTGGACCCTCGGCGCCACCGGCGGGCCCAAGTCGGTCCGCGCCGTGGCCGGATCACTCGCCCCAGCCACCTTCAACGCCGCCGGGACCGTGGTCTTCGCCCAGGTCGTCTCCGGTGGCCGGCACAGTTGCGGCCTCGATGAGGGCGGCGTCGCCTACTGCTGGGGCTTCAATGGCGATGGCCAGCTTGGCATGGGCCTCGATGTGGGTGGCTCCGGGCCGGTCTTTGCGACGCCGCAACCGATGGCCGTCGCTGGCGCCCTGACCTTCTCCCTGCTGAATGGCGGGGCCTACCATACCTGCGGACTCACCCTGTCCTCCAATCCCTACTGCTGGGGCAAGAACATCGACGGTCGACTCGGCGCCGCCAGCGCCGGCACCACCGCCAACGCACCAGCGCACGTGGACGGCGGCCAGGTCTTTGGCTCGATTCGGGCCGGCGGGGCCCACACCTGCTCCCTGACCCAGGGCGGCCGGGTGAACTGCTGGGGCGCCAATGGCGAAGGCCAGGTCGGGGTGGTCCTGGGTGGCATCATCACCAGTGACTCACTGACCTTCGGAAGCCCGGTGCCGGTCATGCCGGCCACCATCTTCAGTAATGTCTCGGCCGGCGGGCTGCACAGCTGTGCCCTGACCTCAACTGGCGCACCCTGGTGCTGGGGCTACAACACCTCGGGCCAGCTGGGGAACGGCACCTCCACCGGGTCCACTTTCCCGGTGCTGGTCTCGGGCGGGCTCACCCTGGTCTCGATCACCACCGGCCTGGCGCACAGCTGCGGCCTGACCGCGGCCGGCGCGGCCTGGTGCTGGGGCACCAATGCCAACGGGGAACTGGGCGACGGTACCATCCTCCTCCGGACGACGCCGGTGCTGGTCTCCGGCGGACTGACCTTCGCCTCGATTGCGGCCGGCGCTTCGCACACCTGCGGCGTGACGCCGGCCGGCGTCGCCTACTGCTGGGGTAAGAACAGCAGTGGCCAGTTGGGCGATGGCACCACCGGTTCAGCAACTGGTCCGGTCGCGGTCGGGAGCGGTCTCCTCTTCAGCGCCCTCGGAACCGGCGATCTGCACACCTGCGGCGTGACCACGGGACGGGTGGCCTACTGCTGGGGTAACAATCAGTACGGCCAGCTCGGCGACGGGACCCAGACCAACCGTACCCTGCCCCGCAAGGTCAGCTTCCAGCCGTAACCGCATCAACATCCGCTCTGCAGAAGGGCTCGACCTCACAGTCGGGCCCTTCTGGTTTTCGGGCCCTGCTCCCGGCCGGGTTGGGCCGGCTGTGCAAGTCCGCCAGGGTACCGCATCTCCCGGCCGTCTCCAGCCTGGAGTTGTGGCATGTCTCGGTCGTCATTGGCCCTGGTCGTCGCCCTTGCCCTGATTGTCCCCTGCGAGCTTGAGGGCCAGGGATGGATCGAACGTGAAGGACCCGTCTCCGCCGCGCCGGCGGGCAGCCTGGTCGCCCGGGTCGGTTCCACGGTCCGGATCACCCTGGATGGACGAATCGCCCGGATCGAAGTGGAAGAGCTGTTCCGGAACAACAGCCGACTGATCGCGGAGGGCTCCTACCTCTACCCGATGCCAGGCGAAGCAGTCTTCTCGGATTTCTCGCTTTTCCAGGGCGACCAGGAACTCAAGGGCGAGATGATGAACGCCGACAAGGCGCTGGGGATCTATCAGGAGATCGTCCGGCGGTTGAAGGACCCGGCCCTGCTGACCCTCGCCGGTCACGGCCTGGTCCGCGCTCAGGTGTTCCCGATCCAACCGGGCGAAACCCGGAAGATCATCCTCCGCTACACTCAGATGCTCACGAAGGAAGGGAACGCCTGGCGGGTCCGCTATCCGCTCGGTGCGCGGGGCGAGGTGCCCGTCACCATCACCGCCACCGCCAACGGGGCCGGGCGGCTCGGTGTTCCCTACTCCCCGACCCACGATCTCGACTGGAGCACCACCGGCGACCGGCTCACGATGCGGGTCGAGGCACGTCCGGGCCGGGACTTCGAGCTGCTGATCCCCGAAAGGTCCGGCGTGGCCGGCGCCCAAGTCCTGACGCAGGCCCCCGGAGGCGGGGAGCGGCACTTCATGCTGGTGGTGTCGCCGCCGGTGCAGCGGACCGCCGAGACCCTCGCCCGCGATCTGGTCCTGGTGGCCGACGTCTCCGGCTCCATGGCCGGCACCAAGCTCGAGCAGACCCGGGCCGCCCTGGTGCAGGCCCTGGAAAGCCTCCGGGCCGGGGATCGGTTTCGGGTGATCGCCTTCTCCAGTCAAGTCACGGAGTTCGCGAACGGATACACCGCCGTCACCCGCGGCTCAGTCCGCAGCGCCCGGGACTATGTGGAACGACTCACGGCCAATGGCGGAACCAACATCGAAGGGGCCTTGCGGAGCGCGTTCAACGAAGCACCCGGCGAGGGCCGGATGGGGATCGTGCTCTTCCTGACCGATGGCCTCCCGTCCGTCGGCGAGGAATCCCCGGAGAAGCTCGCGGTCAACGCCGGAGCCCGGCGGGGCGCCTTCCGGGTCTTCCCGGTCGGAGTCGGCCACGACGTGAACACCTACCTGCTGGACCGGCTGGCGGTCGAGGGCCGAGGCCGGGTGGAGTATGTCGCGCCCGAGGCAAACGTGGAAACCGTTCTCGGTGTGACCCTGGCCCGGCTGGACGCACCGGTGCTCACCGACCTCCGCATTGTCACGAGCCCGGTGCCCCTGCTGGAACTGGCGCCGGCCCGGCTGCCCGACCTGTTTGCCGGTGAGGAGCTGGTGGTGATGGGGCGCTACAGCGGCACCGGCCGGGGCGCGGTGGTGATCGAAGGGATCCGGAACGGTCGCCGGGAGCGGATCACCGCCGAGGCGAGCTTCACCGCCCACCAGACCGACAACGGGTTTATCGCCCCGCTCTGGGCCGCCCGCCGGATCGGAGAGCTGACCCGGCAACTCCGACTGGAGGGCTCGTCCACGGCGCTGGTGGACCGGATTCGTGAACTGGGCCTCCAGTACGGAATTCTCACCGAGTACACCTCCTACTTGGTGCTCGAGCCCGAGGCCCGGGTGGCCGAGCAGGCCCGTCGCGACATGGCGCCTTCGGCTCCGGCGCCGAGTGCCCAGAATGGGGCCGAAGCCTTCCGGCGGGCGGAGCGGAGCGCCCAGTTGACGGCCGCGAAGTCAATGGCAGCCAGTGACGAGGCGGTGGTCGGGGGGATCGCCGGGGAAGCGGACGCACCGGCCACCCGTCGGGTCGGGGGTCGGATGTTCGTTCGGCGGGCCGGCGTCTGGACCGACCTGGCCCATGCCGATGGAGGGCAGGTCGTCCAGGTGAAAGCGTTCAGTCAGGCCTATTTTGATCTGGTGACCGCGCTACCCGAGATCCGGGAATCGCTGGCGGTGGGAGACGATCTGCTGATCGGAGGACGGCGCATGAGCATTCGCATCGGAGAAACCGGGAAGGCGGCCTGGGGTTCCGGAGAACTGGACCGTCTGGTCCGGAGCTTCCGCGGCGCATGACAAACGCGCTGTCGCAGTTGTTCCACGAGTACCACGATCCCCTGGTCCGGGTGGTATATCGCCGGACCGGGGATCTGGATCTCGCCGAGGAGATCACCCAGGAGGTGTTCGCCAGGGCGACCGTGGCGCCGCCCCGCAATCCGCGACCGTGGCTCTTTGCGGTAGCGCTGAACCTGGTGCGGGAGCATGGCCGCACCAGGACCCGCCAGGGACGGCTGTTGGAGTTGTACCGGGCCGAGACCCCGGCCCTGGCGCCCGCGGCGGACGTGGAGTTGGAACGGAACGAGAAGGTCGACCGGGTCCGGGCGGCGCTCGCCACACTCAACGAGCGGGATCGGGAAGCGCTGCTCCTCAAGGCCGAGGGGTTCAACTACGATGAGATCGCCGCCACCCTGGGCCTGGCGAAGGGAGCCATCGGCACCACCCTGAACCGGGCCCGTCGCCGCCTGGTCGAGGCCTACCGCGCAGAGGAAGGACGGCAGCGTCATGCAGCATCTTGACGACGGAACGCTTCACACGCTGGTGGACGGGGAGATCGGCTCCGCAGAACTGGGCCCGATCCGCCAGCATCTGGAACAGTGCGAGGAGTGCCGGGCCCGGCTCGAGGAAGCCGGGACCTGGACCCGGGAGGCCGACGAGCTGGTCGACCTGCTCGAGGTCCCGGTCCGGACCGCACCGGTGGCACCAAGGCGCCGCCCTGCGGCGGCACGGTGGGCACCTCGTCAACTGGCCTGGGCCGCCAGCGTGATCGCGGCGCTGGGACTGGGCTGGGCGGCGGGTACTACACCATGGAAGGCAGCCCCCCAGGGGACCGCTCCGGGCGAGACTCTGGCGCTGGAGCAGGCCCGACCCGCGGCCGAGGCGGAGGTTCCCGCGGCAGCCGATGCCGCGCTGAAGGAGCGGAGCGTCGCCGCACCACAGACACAGCAGCCGGAGCCGCCGGCGCGCAAGGCGGAGTCGGACCTCGCGGCATCCCGTGAGAGCGGCCCCATGGACGAGGTGGCCGCCGCCAAGGCGCTCGCCAACGCCGCCACCGCCGGGGAGCGGCGTGCCAATGAGGGCGCCGCGCTCGGTCGCCAGCTGGTCGGTGGCGTGGCGCAGGAGTCCCGTCGGGACCAGGCCGTCCCCGCCTCACCGGCGTCGATGGCCTCGGCCCTGCGGGATGAAGCGGTCGCCAAACGCACCGCCTTCGAACCGGTGACCCTGCATGAGGCGATGCGCCAGTTGGCGGGGTCGCTCCGGCTGATCGAAGGTCTGGTACCCGACGGGCTGGAAGCCGCCGGCGGGAGGATCCGGGTCGTCTATCCCGGCGGGATCGTCCTGGAGCAGTGGCGGGACGCCGACTCGGTCGTCGTCTCGCTCCGGGGTCCGGCCAGTCTGGCAGCCGACTCGCTCGCCAGACTCGCCGCCCGGATCCGCTGACTACATCGCCGCGATCATCGCGGAGGCAAACTCGCTGGTCTTCACCTCGCGGGCGTCTTCCATGAGCCGCGCGAAGTCGTAGGTGACGGTCCGGGAAGCGATGGCCGTTTCCAACGAGCTGACGATCAGATCAGCCGCCTCGTTCCACCCAAGATAGCGCAGCATCATCTCCCCGGAGAGGATGACCGAGCCCGGATTCACCTTGTCCTGACCGGCGTACTTGGGGGCCGTTCCGTGGGTGGCCTCGAACACGGCGTGGCCGGTGAGATAGTTGATGTTGGCCCCCGGGGCGATGCCAATCCCGCCGACCTGGGCCGCCAGGGCATCGGAGACGTAGTCGCCGTTCAGGTTGAGGGTGGCGATCACATCGTACTCGGCGGGGCGCGTCAGGATCTGCTGAAGGAAGGCATCGGCGATGACGTCCTTCACGATCAAACCGTCCGGCAGCCGGCACCACGGCCCGCCGTCAATCTCCTGGCCACCGTATTCCTGCCGGGCCAGTTCGTAGCCCCAGTCGCGGAAGCCACCCTCGGTGTACTTCATGATGTTGCCCTTATGCACCAGGGTCACGCTCTTCCGGCCGTTGGCCAGGGCGTAATCGATGGCCGCCCGGATCAGCCGCTTGGAACCCTCTTCCGACACCGGCTTGATGCCGATGGCACTGGTGTCCGGGAACCGGATTGACTGGACCTTCATCGTCTGCCGGAGGAAACTGATCAGCGCGTGAACCTGCTCGGTCCCGGCCTGCCACTCGATCCCGGCGTAGATGTCCTCGGTGTTCTCCCGGAAGATGATCATGGCCACCTGTTCCGGATGCTTGACCGGCGAAGGGACCCCTTCGAACCAGCGGACCGGCCGGACACAGGCGTACAGGTCGAGCTGCTGCCGGAGCGCCACGTTGAGCGACCGGATGCCACCCCCGACCGGCGTAGTGAGCGGGCCCTTGATGGCCACCAGGTGGTGCCGGATGGCGTTGAGGGTGTCATCCGGGAGCCAGCTGTCGACCGCCTGCTTGGCCTTCTCACCGGCCAGGACCTCGAACCAGACGATCCGCCGCTTGCCGCCATACGCCTTCTGCACGGCGGCGTCGAACACCCGCTGGGCGGCCCGCCAGATGTCCGGTCCAATGCCGTCCCCTTCGATGAACGGGATAACCGGCTGGTCCGGCACCACGAGCCGGCCGTTGGCCATGGTGATCGAGGCGCCTTCGGAGGGGGGAGTGAGGTGATCGTATGCCATGAGTTCCGCAGAGTGGGAGGAAGCAATGGGGTGAGCCAGAAAAGTAAGCGGGGAGGCGACTCAGGTCGCCCCCCCGCCACCGGCGGTGCGGAGTCCCCGGCTATGGACCGGCCGGTACCCTGACGGCCGCGATGGAGACGGTCACGGCCGCTCGATCGGGAGGCCCACCGAATTGCCCCATTCGGTCCACGAACCGTCGTAGTTCCGGACCCGGCGGTATCCGAGCAGGTAGGTCAGCACGAACCAGGTGTGGGATGACCGCTCCCCGATCCGGCAGTAGGCAATCGTGTCGCGGTCCGGCGTCAGCCCGTGCTCGCCAGTGTAGATCGCCTCCAACTGCTCGCGGGTCTTGAAGGTGTGAGTCTCCGGGTCCACCGCTCGCCCCCAGGGGATGCTGCGCGCGCCGGGAATGTGGCCGCCCCGGGTGGCCCCTTCGTTCGGGTAATCGGGCATGTGGAGCCGCTCGCCCCGGAACTCTTCCGGCGACCGCACGTCGACCAGCTTGCCGCCGGCCTGCAGATGGTCCACCACGTCCGCCCGGAAGGCCCGGATGGTCGAATCATCGCGCGGCCCCAGCGCGATGGTCCCGGCCGCCACCGTGGGCCGGTCGGTGACCAGCGGGCGCCCCTCCTCCTGCCACAGCATCCGGCCCCCATCCATCACCTTGAGCCGCTCCACTCCGAACAGTCTGAGCACCCAGAAGGCGTAGCAGGCCCACCAGTTGTTCCGGTCACCGTAGAACACCACGGTCGTGTCCTGATGGATCCCCCGCGCCCGGAGTACCCGTTCCATCCGGTCCCGGTCGAGGTAGTCGCGAATGACCGGGTCATTGAGATCCTCGATCCAGTCCAGCTTGACGGCGCCCGGAATGTGCCCGAGGTCGTAGAGCAGCAGGTCCTCATCGCTTTCCACGATTCGCACGCCGGGGTCGCTCAGATGGGCGGCCACCCAATCGGTACTGACCAGGACCTCGGGATGGTGGTAGCCGCGCTGTGCAATGGGGGTGATGGCGGGACTGGGCATAGGGCCTCCTCGGGCGTCCCGTAATTCCGACTGGGACATCAGGGATTGTGGCTGGGGGGCCCTGCAAGGTCAAGCGTCGGTGGCGTCGCTGAGCAGGTCCTCCAGCAGCTTGTCCACCACTTCAGCCACCCGGCCCTGGACGATGGTCGACAGCACATCGGCGGCTTCCAGCGGCAGGCTGGCCGGGTGACGGCGGTCGCGGGTGAACCGGACCACGTGGCCAAGGAGAACCGCCGCCATCTCAGTATCGCCCTCCGACCCCTCGCCGTCGTCGGACTCATCCTGCACCACCCGCTCGTAATCGGACGAAGGGACACTGACCGCCCAGGGTTCCGGATCCTCCTCCTCCGGTTCCTCACCCTCCTCGAGGATCTCGCGGGGAATCTGGACCAGGGCAAAGAGTCGGCACTGGAGGCCGGGGGGCGCCTCCTGGGCCGCGAGGGCGAGCCGCACCGGGTCGCCGAAGAGCCCCACTTCCCCGAGGTATCCCGCCGCTTCCGGCGAGACGACACAGCGCGCCACGACCCGATCCCCAAGGGTGGTCGCCAGACAGACCATTCCCTTCGGGGTGCGCTCGTCGTTCAGTTCGGCGACCTGAATGCTGATCGCCTCGTCGGTGATCACCAGCGCCGTGGCGGGCTGCTCTGCCGGTTGCGACTCCACTCCATCCTCCATCGAGACTCTGTTCCGGAATCTAGTCTGACTATACTCCCCCCGTGCGGATGTCATCCCCGTCCCCGGATCGCCCAGGGTCGCCTCCGGGCTCCCGCATCGGGCCCGCCATTCTGGGCGCGGCCCTGGGCCTCGGGGCGGTGTTGATTTCGCTCGTCGCCACCCGGTCGGCGTTCTTCGACCTCGACCGCCATCAGGTCCCCAAGGAACTCGTTCTCCACAGCACCGCTCTGGTCGGACTCGCCGTCCTGTTGCCCGGGTGGCGCCGGATCCGATTCACCCTGGTGGACATGCTGCTGCTGCTGGCCCTGCTCTGGACCTGGGCCTCCACTCTGCTGGCAACCAACCCGTGGATCGCCGGGCGGGCGGCGGGCATCGCGACCTCGGCATTCGTGATCTACCTGATGGGGCGGCGGATCACCGGCACCCCGGCGGCCCGGATCGCCATCGCGGGGATGGTCGCGGCGGTGGCGGTCGCCGCGCTGATTGGCGCCGCCGAGGCGTTCGGATTCGACCACCCGGTCTTCGCGGGGGAGCGAGTGCCGGGCGGCACTTTCGGCAATCGGAACTTCCTGGCGCATTTCGTGGCGATCGGCCTGCCACTGGTGCTGGTGCTCACAACTGCCAGTCGACGCTGGTGGGCCAGGGCTCCCGGATTGGTGATTGCCGGGCTGCTGATCGGCCTGATCGTCGTGACCCGATCGCGGGCAGCATGGCTGGCTTCCGCGGCGGCCGGCGGGGTCATGCTCCTCGCCGCCTGGCGGGCCAAGCCCTGGCGCGCGAGCCTGGCGCCGAGCGGTCGGGCGGCGCTGGTCCTCGCGATCACGGTCGGGATCGTGGCCGCGCTGATGCTCCCCAACCAACTGGTATGGAAGTCGGACTCCCCGTACACCGACACGGTGTCCGGCCTGGTCGACTATCGCAGCGGCTCCGGCCAGGGTCGGCTGGTCCAGTGGCGGAACAGCCTGGAGATGATCCCAGGTGACCCGGTGTTCGGGGTGGGCCCGGGCAACTGGTTTGTGCACTACCCACGGGTGACCGAGCCAGGGGACCCGGCCTTTGCGGGCTACGATGCGATACCGACCAACCCGTGGCCCAGCAGCGACTGGGTCGCGTTCTTCACCGAGGTCGGGATCGCAGGCACCCTCTGGATCCTGCTCGCGGGAGCCGCCATCTGGCTGACCTCCTGGCGGCGGACCCGCTCGGAGGATCCGGAGGAGGCCGGTCGGGGCCTCATGCTGCTGGGGATGCTCACCGCCGCGCTGGTCACCGGGGGATTCGATGCGGTGCTGCACCTGGCGGCACCGACCTTTCTGGTGGCGAGTGCGACAGGCCTCCTGCTGCCGGCGACGAAGGCGGTGGTGGAGCGGGAGCTCTCTCCCTTGGCGCGCCGGAGCCTCACGACCCTCAGTTTGCTGGTCGGGCTGGCGCTGGTGCTGCAGAGCACCGGTCAGCAACTGGCCCTCCGGGCCACGCGCGACGATCGGGGCCGTGCCGCTGTCCAGGAGGCACTCCGGTTTGATCCGTTGAATTTCCGGCTGCACCTGCGGCTGGCGCAGGGGGCCAGCTGCCGGGTCCGTCTCCCCCACGCCGAGCGGGCGCGGGCCCTCCTGCCCTACCACGAGTATCCTCGCCGGGTCCTGAAGGAGTGTGGTCGCTAGCCGGTCTCCACCGGCAGGTCGGCATCGCTTCCCCATTCGGTCCAGGAACCGTCGTACACCGCGTGATTCCGAAGGCCGAGACTCTCGAGCGCCAGCACGATGGCACAGGCGTTCACCCCTGAGCCGCAGGAGGCAACGACCGGCCGGTCCGGATCCACCTGAGCCTGGCGGAAGACGGCGCGCAGTTGGTCCTCGGGCAGCAGGCGCCCCTGGTCGTCCACCAGCAGGGCGATCGGAAGATTCCGGCTACCGGGGATGTGCCCGCCCCGGACCCCGGAACGGGGCTCGGGCTCCCGGCCGGTAAAACGACCGGCCGATCGAGCATCCACCAGTTGCGCCTCGGGGTGATCGAGCAGCGCGAGCACCTCCCGCTTCGACCGGAATCCCCGGATCGCTGAAGGCGTCGGGTAGTTGGTGGCCGGTCGGCGCTCCTCGCCGGTGGCCATCGTCAGCCCCGCAGCCCTCCATGCGCCATGGCCACCATCCAGCACTGCGACCTCCCGGTGGCCAACGGCCCGGAGCTGCCACCAGGCGCGCGCGGCACTGAAGTTGGTGCCACTGGTGTCGTACCCCACCACCCGGTCTCCGGGTCCGATCCCGAGCGCTCCCAGGGCACCGGCGAACTGGGCCGCCGATGGCATCATGTGGGGGCGTGGGTCACCCATGGCGCTCATCGCTTCGAGATCCCAGAACAGCGCCCCGGGGATGTGCTCGGCCAGGTACTCGG
>CAYINH010000050.1:0-11621 GCA_964364615.1 uncultured Gemmatimonadaceae bacterium | reverse complement strand
CATGCCCCGTCCGTTCCGTCTGATCGCAACCGTCGACGCTCTGACCCTGGTCGTGGCCGGACTGGCCGCAGCCCACGACATGTTCCTCAAGCCCACCCGTTTCTTCCTGGAGCCCGGGGCGACCCTCGACCTGCTCCTCCTGAACGGCAACTTCACCAACAGCGAGAACTCCATCGCCCGGAACCGGTTGCTGGATGTGAGCGTCCTGGGGCCCAACGGCCGAGTCCGGGTCGACACCGCCCAGTGGAGTGTCGCGGGCGACACCAGTTCCTTCAGCGTACCGGTCGGCGTGGCAGGGACCTGGCAGCTCGGCGTTTCCACCAGACCCAACATCATCCCGCTGACGGGTACCGAGTTCAACGAATACCTTGCGAGCGATGGTATCCCCGATGTGCTGGCCGCGCGGAAGCGGGATGGCGAACTGGAGCGGGGTGTCCGGGAGCGATATCACAAGCACGTGAAGGCGCTGGTTCAGGTCGGCGACACCCCGAGTGAACAGTTCTCGACCGCATTGGGCTATCCCGCCGAGCTGGTGCCGCTGGAGAATCCCTACACCCTGCGTCCCGGAAGCGTCCTTCGATTCCGAGTCCTGGTGGACGGAACGCCGGTGGCGAACCAGCATGTCCAGTATGGTGGCCGGACGGCCTCGGGTGGCCGGATCGAGATGCGGGCCGTGCGAACCGATGCCCAGGGCGTGGGCCAGGTCCGGCTGTCCGAGGCCGGAACCTGGTATCTCATGTTCATCTCCATGACCAGGCTCACCGGGGACAGTGAGGCGGACTACGAGTCCAAGTGGGCCTCCCTGACCTTCGCCATACGCTAGGGCACTGCGTCGGGGTGGGCGCGCCGTCCGGTCAGGGAATCGGGCGGCGCCTGGTCAGCGCCTCGACCTCGTCGAGATCCCGGGGGACCCGGCTCAGCCATTCGAGCCCATCCTTGCTGATCAGGTAGGAGTCCTCGATCCGGACCCCGGTGTTCTGATAGCGTTCCACCGTCGCCCGGACCCGGCTCGCGAACGCCCGGTTCTTCGGCGTGTCGGGCAGGAGGTCGAGCAGCCGCGGCGAGATGTACAGCCCGGGTTCGATGGTGAACGCATCCCCGACCTTGAAGATCCCGTCGTCGTAGGCCTGGATCGGGTCGTGGACCTCCAGGCCGATGCCGTGGGTGATCCCATGAATCCCAAACAGCATCACCTGCCGGCAGCTCCAGGGTGAGCTGGTGCAGTTGGCCGGCCAGGGCGGGTCGAACGTCGCCTCCGCCGATTCCACGAGGCCGAGGCCGGCGAGTCCGGCCGCGCGGACGGCGATCGAGCTGTCGAGGGCAGCCTGGATCGAGCGTCCGGCCACCGAATTCCGCTCGGCCGCGGCCTGGGCGTCCCGGACGATCCGGTAGATCGCCCGCTGTTCCTGGGAAAAGGTGCCACTGACGGGCAGGGTCCGGGTGACGTCCGCCGCGTAGCCGTCATATTCTGCCCCGGCATCCACCACCACCACCTCACCGGGCTCCATCTGCCGGCGATCCTTCATGTAGTGGAGCTGCAGCGCCATCGGTCCCGAGCCCACGATCGAGCCGTAGGCCGGACGCTCGGCCCCACCCCGCAGGAAGGTGTACTCGATGATGGCCTGCAGGTCGTACTCGTGCATTGACGGCTCGATCCGCTTCATCAACTCCAGGTGCCCTTCGGCAGAGATCGCCGAGGCCTTCCGGATCAACTCCATCTCGGCATCGGTCTTCCGGGCCCGGAGCTGATTCACCACCGGGTGGCCGTTCCGGACGGTCAGACCGGCGTGTCGGGCCATCAGGGCCTTCACGAACTGCCCTCCCCGGGTCAGCGAATCACTCCGAGCGAAGTCCGCCGCGGCGAAGTCGCGCAGCTCCCAGAACGGCAGCTTGTTCATGGCGAGTGAATCCACCACCCGGGTGAGCTGATCCAATGGGAACCAGGTGAGGCCCAGGTCGTGGGCAACCGTCGCGGAGTCGGGCTCGGCGCCGTAGTAGAGGGTGGATCGGGGCGCCGTCTGGTTGGCAAACAGCATCCCCTGGCCGCGGCCATCCCGCATGACAAAGACCAGCACGGCGTTGGGGTCCTGGTATCCCGTCAGGTATCGGAAGGCCGGGAGCTGATAGAAGGTTCCGTAGTCGGTAGTTGGCGTCGCGCCACCGAAGGCCAGGACCACCCCGTTCCCCAGCCGAATCGCGAGGGAGTCGCGCCGGGCCAGGTACTCCCCCCGGGTGATCTGGGCCGTGAGGGGATCCGCGGCCATCAGCAGAACGAGAAGCAGCGCCCGTACCGACCTGGCTGGAGATGGCATCACCGCGTGACCTGCCTTCTGTGGAGGAATCGTTCCGAATCGTAAAAATACCATGGAGTGGTCCGGGTCAGACCATGCTCGCCCAGCGGCGGGCGATCGCCCAGGTCGCCTGCTCGGCGTCGAGACTCACCGGCGTCAAGTTGTAACGCCGGCCTGGCGGAGCCTGATGGCGGCGCCGAGCCCGGAAAAACCGCTGCCGATGGTGGCGACTCGCATGGGCAGGAACCCTATCCTGCCCCCGAGCCATGCGCCACGGCGAGGTCCACCGTGGCGGTCGTGGGTCGAACTGACCCACTGCCTATGGTGACGAGGAGACTGGCGGCCCGGGGTTCGGGCGGGTATGCTAGCGGTCTCAACCGATTCGCTCCCTCGGAAGGATTTCCCCATGGCTTCCTCATCCTTGTTCCGGGCCGCTGGCTTGTCCGGGCTGGTCGTGTTGCTGACCGCCCCGGTGCTGGCCCAGCAGGCCGGTGCTCCCTCGATCGATCCCGCCCGATACGCCGCCCTCAGCTACCGCCACCTCGGTCCCGAGGGGAACCGGGTCAGTTCCGTGGCGGGTGTCGCCGGCGATCCGATGACCTATTACGCGGGGGCGGCCTCAGGGGGGCTCTGGAAGACGACCGACGGCGGGATCAACTGGGTGGCGGTCTTCGACGGTCAGCCGGTGGCCTCGATCGGCGCCCTGGCGGTGGCCCCCTCCGACCCCAATGTCGTCTGGGCCGGCACCGGCGAGCCGTTCATCCGGAGTCACATCTCCATCGGCTGGGGGATGTACCGCTCGACCGATGCCGGAAAGTCGTGGACCAGGATGGGGCTCGACCGGACCGGTCGGATCGCCCGGATCGTGATCCATCCGACCAATCCCGACATCGTGCTGGTGGCGGCTCTGGGCCACGGCTACGGTCCCCAGCCTGAGCGGGGGATCTACCGCACGACCGACGGGGGCCAGACCTGGCAGCGGACCCTGTTCGTCAATGACAGCACCGGAGCGATCGATTTGGTGATGGATCCCTCCAACCCCCGGATTCTCTACGCCGCGACCTGGCAGATCGAGATTCGTACCTGGGGCCGCACCAGCGGGGGAGTAGGCAGCGGCATCTGGAAGAGCACCGACGGTGGCGTCACCTGGACCCGGCTCACCGGCAACGGGCTCCCCACCAAACCGTTCGGCAAGGTCGGGCTCGGCATCTCCCCCGCCAATCCCGATCGGGTCTACGCGCTGATCGAGACGAGCGATGGGGTCCCGCTCCCCGGCTTCGATGCCGAGTCGGGTGAACTGTGGCGATCGGAGAACGGCGGGACGGCCTGGGCGGTGGTGAGCCATGACCGGGAGCTGGCGGGCCGGACCCAGTACTACACCCGGATGGCGGTCGAGCCTGACGACGCGGATGAGGCGTGGTTCCTGGCGGGAAATGCCAGCAAGACCCTCGACGGGGGCAAGACCACGGTCGACCTGGCGTTCGCCGACAGCCCGGGCTGGGATCACCACGACATGTGGATCGACCCGACCAACGGCAACCGGATGGTGGTGGCGAGCGACTGCTGCGTCTCGGTGAGCAGCAATCGGGGACGGTCGTGGCTCAAGTACTCGCTGCCGATCGCGCAGATGTACCACGTCACCGTCGACCACCAGGTACCCTACTGGGTCTACAGCAATCGGCAGGACGGTCCGTCGGCCCGCGGTCCGAGCAACAGCAAGATCGCCAGCTTCTTCACTACCGGACAGATTCCCCGCAGTCTGTGGACCACGGTGGGCGGCGGCGAGAGCGGCTGGGCCACCCCGGACCCCGAGGATCCCAACATCGTCTGGTCGAGCGCCTCGGGGTATGGGGCCGGCGGCGGGATCGTGGTGCGCTACGACGTCAAGGCGAGCGTGGGCCGGAATGTGGAGGTCTGGCCTGAGTCTCCCATCGGCTCGCCCGCCGAGGCGCTCAAGTACCGCTTCGTGTGGAACTTCCCGCTGATGATCTCCCCGCA
This sequence comes from uncultured Gemmatimonadaceae bacterium, assembly GCA_964364615.1. Taxonomy (GTDB): domain Bacteria; phylum Gemmatimonadota; class Gemmatimonadetes; order Gemmatimonadales; family GWC2-71-9; genus SZUA-320. Next base: position 7,332 of record CAYINH010000050.1, on the reverse strand, counting down.
CGACCGGAACACGATCTACGTGGGGAGTCAGCACATTCATCGGACGACCAACGGCGGCCAGAGCTGGGACGTCGTCAGCCCCGATCTGACCCTCAACGACAGGAGCCGGCAGGTCATCTCCGGTGGGCTCACCCCGGACAACATCGGGGTGGAGTACGCCGGGGTGGTTTTCGCGATTGCGGAATCCCCCCTTGAGCGAGGTCTGCTCTGGGCCGGGACCAATGACGGCAAGGTGCACGTCACCCGGAACGGCGGGGCCAACTGGACCGACCTGACCGGCAACCTGCCAGGGCTGATTCCCTGGGGTACCATCAGCACCATCGAGGCGTCCCGGTACGCGGCCGGGACCGCCTACCTCACGGTCGACGGCCATCAGGCCAACAACCGGGATCCCTGGGTCTACCGCACCACCGACTATGGCCGGAGCTGGACCCTGATCGTGAATGGACTCGAGAAGACCCCGCTCAGCTACGCCCATGTGGTGCGCGAGGACCCGGTCCGGCGCGGGCTGCTCTACCTCGGCACCGAGGGTGGGCTCTATGTCTCCTTCGACAACGGCGGTCGCTGGCAGCCGCTGCAGGGGAACCTGCCGCACGCGCCGGTGTACGACATGGTCGTCCAGAGGGAGTTCAACGACCTGGTGGTCGCGACCTATGGTCGAGGAATCTGGATTCTCGACGACCTGTCACCGCTCCAGCAACTGACCGGCGAAGTGGTGGCCAAGGAGGCCCACCTCTTCACCCTGCGCCAGGCGTGGCGCTACCAGCTCAACGAGGGGAACTGGGGCCTCCTTCCCGATCCGATCGCGGGCGCCAACCCGGCCTACGGCGCGGAGATCAACTACTGGCTGGGCAAGGAACCGGCCGACAGCGTCGTGATCACCATCATGGACCCGGCCGGGCTGGTGGTGCGCACCCTCAAGGGTGGCAGGACGGTCGGAGTCAACCGGGTGATGTGGGACCTCAATCGGGACCAGACCACCAAGGTCAAGCTCCGCACCCCGCCGCTCCATGCCCCGGAGATCCGGGTCGGGGCCGACGGCCGGAAGGCGCCGGACTTCGGACGGAGTGCGGCCCAGGTCCCGCCCGGCCGCTACACCGTCCGGATCCAGGTCGGATCGGTGGAACAGACCACCGGGCTGGTGGTCCGGAAAGACCCGCTGTCAGGAGGGAGCGAGGAGGGCATTCTGGCCCAGACCGCCCTGGTGAACGAGATCATGAAGGATCTCAATCAGGCCGCCGGCATGGTCAATCGGATCGAACGGACCCGAGCCCAGCTGGTCGCGCTCCGGGGCGCCTTGCCGGCCGAGGCGGCCGACCTCAAGGCCGCGGCCGATTCGGTGGAGCAGCGGTTCATCGCGGTGGAGGAGGAGCTGATCCAGCTCCGGCTGACCGGGCGGGGTCAGGACAACATCCGGTATCCGGCCAAGCTCGCGGGCAAGCTCGACTACCTGGCCGGCAGTCTGACCGGGTCCGACGAGGCACCGACCGACCAGCAGCGGGAGGTGCAGGCGCTGCTCCGAGCCCAGCTGATCGAGGTGCAGGGTCGGTTCGACGCGCTGGTGAGGGATGGCCTGGCGGGCTTCAACGCCCGGCTACAGTCTCGAGGTCTGGCCGGGGTGATCGCGACGCCGTAGCCCGAAGCACCGGACTACTCATGTCGAGCGGTAGCGCCCCGGGCGCTCCCACCGTGCTGCGCTCCATCGGCAAATGGAGCCTGGCCGCCCTGGTGCTCAACAACATCATCGGGAGCGGGGTCTTTGCCCTGCCCGGTACCATCGCCGCGCGGCTCGGCTGGTGGTCGCTGCTGGCGCTGATCCTGGCGGCCCTGGTGGCCGGCGCCATCATGTTGAGTTTCGCCGAGGTGGCATCGCGGTTCGAGGAGGCGGGGGGCCCGTATCTGTACGCCCACACCGCGTTCGGTCGGCTGGTCGGGCTGCAGATGGGATGGATGGCCTACTTCGTCCGGGTGCTGTCCGCCGCGGTGCAGGTCAACCTCCTCACCACCTATCTCGCGGAATTCTGGGCGCCGGCCTCCACCACCGAGGGCGGGGCATTTGTGGGTGCGCTCTTCCTGGGCGTGCTCTGCGTCATCAACCTCCGAGGAGTGTCGCAGGGGACCCTGGTCAGCAATGTCTTTGCCGTCATCAAGCTGCTGCCACTGCTGGCGATCGGGGCGCTGGGGTTGGCCTGGCTGGCGCGGGGACTCGCGGTCCCGGCGGTCACCCCGATGGTGGACACACCGGGCGGGTGGCTCACGGTCCTGCTGCTGCTGATGTTTTCCTACGGCGGGTTCGAGGCATCCACCTTTCCGCTCGGCGAGGCAAAGGACCCCAGGCGGGACATGCCCTTTTCGCTGATCGTCGGGTTGGCGGCGGTCGTGGTGGTCTACCTGCTGGTGCAGGTGGCGGTGCTGGTCACCCTGCCCGATCCCGGGGCATCCGACCGGCCGCTGGCGGAGGTGGCCCGGGTCTTTCTGGGCGGACCGGGGGCGGTGGTGATGTCGCTGGCGGCGCTCGTTTCCGTCTCGGGGTGGGGGGCCTCGGCGATGGTGGCGGTGCCGCGGCTGACCTATGCCATGGCGGAGCGGGGCGACCTGCCGGCGGTGTTCCGCTGGGTCCATCCAAGGTGGCGGACGCCGTGGGTGTCGATCCTGAGCTACACCGGACTGACGTATGTCCTGAGCCTGCAGGGCGGGCTGCTGTCGAACATCAGTCTGTCGACGGTGTCGCGGCTGCTGACCTACGGGCTGGTCTGTGCGGCGCTGATGGTGTTCCGCCGGTGGGATGCTGCCGGGCAGGGGAGGGTGTCGGAGCCGGGGTTCCGGGCACCGGCGGGGTGGTTGATGGCGGGTGTCGGGTTGGGGGCATCGTTGCTGCTGGTGACCCGGATGACGCCGCGGGAGGGAATCTGGTTGCTGGTCGTGGTGGCGGTCGCGTTGGTGCACTGGGCCCTGGTTCGTACGCCCACGTCGACGGGGCGCCGCTGAGATCTGGCGAGCCGGAGTGACGCCGACATCGCGCGCTGGGGAGGCGAGGTGACCCCAGGCGATACGTTCCCGGTGCCTCTGGCGGGGGTGGCTTGTCCTGCGGGCGCGCCGTCCGCCTGCAATGGCCGACCCGCGCCCCATCCTGTCACCGCTCTTCTGCTGCCCCCGAGAGGGCAGCGCCGAGCCGCAGTCCGAGCTCGCGGAGGTCGGCGGAGCGGGGATGACTCCGGCGCCAGATGAGAATCAACGCCCGGCTCGGCGGGGACTCGCTGAAGGGTCTGATGGCCGTCGGGGCCGCCGCGGCAAAGGGGCCGATGGTGGCGAGCTTCGGCAGAAAGGTGCAGCCGATGCCGAGGCTCACCATCTGGCGCAAGCCCTCAATACTGCTGGCCTGGATTGTCACCTCCGAATGCGCCTTGGACCACTCACAGAGGGCGATGGTCTGATTGCGCATGCAGTGCCCCTCCTCGAGCAGCAGCATTCGCTGTTGCTCGAAATCGGCGGGCCGCACCGCTGCCTGGCGGGCCAGCGGATGGTCCAGGGGGACGGCGGCCACGAATTCCTCCTGGACCAGAAGCTCATGCTCCAGTCCGTCGAGCCCGAGCGGCGGGGAGGCTACCACCACGTCGAGCTCTGCGGCCCGGAGTTGCTCCATCAGATGATCGGTCAGCGCTTCCCGGATGTAGATCTCCAACCCGGGATACTCCCGGCGGAGCATCGGCAATACGTGGGGCAGCAGATAGGGGCCGGCCGTGGGAATCAGCCCCAGCCGAAGCGTCGCGCCGAGGAGGCCGCGCGCCCCCCTCGCGCGCTCGGTGAGCTCGCGGGTCTGCAGCAGCACGGCGCGCGCCCGCTCGACAATCTCCAGCCCCACCTCGCTCGGAATGACCCCCCGGCGGGTCCGCTCAAAGAGCAACACCCCCAATTCCTCCTCCAACTTCGCGACCTGGCTGCTGAGGGTCGGCTGGCTGACGTGGCACTTGGCGGCGGCCGCGACGAACCGTCCGGTCTCGGCCAGGGCAACGACATATTCAAGATCGCGAAGGTTCACAGGTTCTTTTGTATAGATAAAAGCTATGAGATCCATAGAAACAATCAATTTGCACTATGATATCAGGAAGGGCAAGTTGGGTAACAACACAGCGGCCCAACGAAGGAGAGTGAGATGCCCGAGCGCCGAATCCTTACCAGCGATGTGGGGGCGCCCGTCGCGGACAATCAGAACTCGCTCACGGTCGGTCCTCGTGGGCCGCTCCTGATGCAGGACTTCCATCTCATCGAGAAGATGGCCCACTTCAATCGGGAGCGGATTCCGGAGCGGGTGGTCCACGCCAAGGGGGCCGGAGCCTACGGCAGCTTCCGGGTCACCGCCGACATCACCCGATTCACCAAGGCCAGGGTCTTCGCCCCGATCGGGAAGACCACCGAGGTGTTCCTCCGGTTCTCGACGGTGGGCGGCGAGAAGGGCTCGGCGGACGCGGAGCGCGACCCCCGCGGGTTCGCGGTCAAGCTGTACACCGAGGACGGCGTCTGGGACATGGTGGGCAACAACACGCCGGTCTTCTTCATCCGGGATCCGCTCAAGTTCGGCGACTTCATCCATACCCAGAAGCGGGACCCGGCCACCAATCTCAAGTCGCCCACCATGATGTGGGACTTCTGGTCGCTCAGCCCGGAATCGCTGCACCAGGTCACCATTCTGTTCAGTGACCGGGGCACCCCGCGGAGCCACCGGCACATGCACGGGTTCGGCAGTCACAGCTACAGCCTGATCAACCAGGCTGGCGAGCGGGTCTGGGTGAAGTTCCACTTCAAGACCCTGCAGGGCATTGAGTGCTTTACCCGGGAGCAGGCGATCGAGATGGCGGGAGTAGACCCCGATCATGCGACCCGGGATCTCTTCGGCGCGATTGCCGATGGAGACTTTCCCCGGTGGCGGGTGTGCATTCAGGTCATGACGGAAGCGGAGGCCGAGGCCGCCCCGATCAACCCGTTCGACCTCACCAAGATCTGGTCTCAGCGTGAGTACCCGCTGATGGAGATCGGCCTTCTGGAGCTCAATCGGAATCCGGAGAACTATTTCGCCGAGGTGGAGCAGGCCGCCTTCGCGCCGGCCAATCTCGTTTCGGGGATCGGCCACTCTCCGGACAAGATGCTCCAGGCCCGCATCCTCTCCTACACCGATGCGCATCGCTACCGGCTGGGCGTCAACTACACCTCGCTGCCGGTGAACCGGGCGCGCTGCCCGGTCGACCACTATCACCGGGACGGCGCGATGCGATTCGACGGCAACGCCGGGGGGGCGCCGAACTATGAGCCCAACAGCTTTGGCGGGCCGGCCCAGGCACCGGAGTACCGGAGCCCGCCGCTTCCGGTCACCGGGCCCGCGGACCGGTACGACCACCGGGACGGGAACGATGACTACACCCAGGCGGGAGACCTCTTCCGGTTGATGACCGAGGCGGAGCGGCAGCGGCTCGTTTACAACCTGGTGCAGAGTCTCCGGAGCGTGCCTCGGGACATTCAGCTCCGGCAGATTTCCCATTTCGCCAAGGCAGACCCGGCGTACGGGGCCGGCGTGGCGGCCGGGCTCAGCATCCCGGCGTCGATCCTGGAGGCGGCCGGATGAAGTGCTACCAGTGCGGGACCGATGCGGTCGCGCTGTGCCGGTGGTGCTGCGTGGGGCTGTGCCGCGAGCATCTTGCCCAGTCGCTGGCGGAGCGGGCCGCGGTCATGAAGTGCCAACACCGGATGCCGGCGGCCGGGAAGTAGGGACGACTCCGAATCGTCCGGGCCAGGAAGTCCGGAGTCTGACCGCTTCCCCTTGTGGGCCGGATGCGGCGCCAGTTCTCAGGCCCGCTGCCGCGTGACCAGCTCATTCCATGCGTCACCCGGCCAGGATATGCCTGCCGCGATCACCTCGTCCCGCCAGAGCAGCCAGCGGCGCCTCCACCGGGGTGTTGATGGTCATGAGCGCCGGGTAGCCATCCAGCGCCGCGACGGTCCACCCGGCCGCCAGGATCTCCTTGCGCATCACCTTGGGGAGGTCGTCGCGGCGGTTGAAGATCAGCGAAAGGACCGTTCCCCGGAGCGCCGCCATTACGCGGTGGGGATCGGTTTCCATGAATTGCCGTTCGACATCCTCCGGATCCGGGTACACCGCCAGCCCGAATTCGACCCCTTCGCAAGCCACCTAGTTTAGACGGCTGCCCTGTGGCACAGACCCGTTGTTATGGACGTGTGTATGCTTCCCCTTGAAGCGTCCTTATCTTCTGCATGGTGCTTTTCGACCCCCGCTTCATGAACTCCTGGCACAAGGGTGGACTCAGATGAAGATGCCTGCATCTCTCCGTTCAATCGGCCTCGTGGTGATTTTGGGGGGCGGGCTCACTGCCTGCTCGAGCAACCCGCTCGAACCTTTTCAGCCTGAAATCTCCAACGCGACGGACAATTTCCAACTCCAAGCGACGGCCGTCGTAGGTGTGACCTCGACCCAGACTTACTCCTGGAGGAACACCGGCACACGAGCCACGATCAATCACTCCACCACGACCACCGCGGGAACGGCACAGGTGACCATTCGGGACGGGGCGGGGACCGTGGTGTACACCAAGGTTCTGGTACCCAGCCTGAACGAGGCCACGGCCAGCGGGACGACGGGGACCTGGACAATCGTTCTGAGCATGACGACGTATAGCGGAACCCTGAACTTCCGCGCCCAGAAACTGTAAGCTGTCCGTCAAGCGACAACGGCTGCCGCCTAACAGCCTCGAGATGAGCCGCCCGGCCAGCCGAAATCTAGTATCGCCTATCTGGAGCACACTCGGCTGGCCGCGTCGGCTCCATCGAGTTCTTAGGCCGCTCGGCGTACAAACCGGGTAGATAGGTAACAGAGTAAACCGGGATGATGGGTGACACTCCTTGTAAACCCGCGACGGCGTGTGGTGCTACCCCCTCACGATCGCGGATCAGCATACCCGCTATCTCCTCGCCTGCCAGGGACTGCCAAACGTCAAGGGCCGGGGCGCCCGCCCGGTCTTCGAGCGGACCTTCCGGGAGTTCGGCCTGCCGCGCGCGCTGCGCACGGACAACGGCGTCCCCTTCGCCTCGTGTGGCATCCATGGCCTCTCGCAGCTCAATGTCTGGTGGAGGCGGCTCGGCATCCAGCATCAGCGTATTCATCCCGCCTCCCCCAGGAGAACGGGGCACACAAACGCATGCACCGGACCCTCAAAGCCGGAGCCTGCCTGCCTGCCTGCCGGCAGGCAGGCCACTTCCTGGTCAAGCGGGTGACCAACGCCGGCACCTTTCGCCTCAAGCACAAGCTGCTCTTCATCGCGAATG
>CAYINH010000049.1:0-11642 GCA_964364615.1 uncultured Gemmatimonadaceae bacterium | reverse complement strand
GGTGGAGTCGGTATCCGAATCTTGCCCGGAGGAAACTGCCGAGCGCGGATGGCAGCGGCCGCCAGGAGTCTCGGTCCGCGGTGAGCCGATCGAGGAGCGCCTCGACCCGCGCCGCTCCCTGCCCAGCCGGCAGCGAGGTCGCGGTGTCGGACAACCCGATCAGCGCCATCGCTTCGCCGAGGCCCCGGCGGTAGCCGTCGTACAGCCCCGCCCACTGTCCGGCGGTCAGCTGAATTCCATGGGCCTCGGCGTCGGCCAGCAGGAGGTACTGCGTCGCGATGTCATTGGCCAGGGCCGCCAGCGCCACGTCACTGGCGCCCCGGAGTTCGAGGTAGGCCGTGGGAGGCAGGGCATCAAGCCACCCGGCCATCTGGGCCAGGCTCATCTCGCCACCGGACCAGGTCGCCACCGGGCGAGTCTCGGTGGCCCGTGTGGCCGGATCAGCGAAGAATCCTCGCAGCATCGCCGTGGCCCCCTCGGCGACCTGCAGTTTGCCTCCCGCCCGCAGGCTGTCGGCGTACACCGAGTCGGCGCGTTGGGTGCCGAGCGACTCGGCGTAGACCAGAATCCGGTCGCGGACACTGTCGAGTTGGGGACGGCGGACCAGGTGCAGTCCGAGCCGGCTCCCCATCCCACCGAGCTGGCCGGGCTGCAACCGCCAGGCATTGCGGACGAATTCCGGGAAGAAGTCCTTCCGGCGTCCCGCCGGGAGGTACCCGTCTCGGGCGCTGAAGGAGTCCTGGGAGTGCTGCTTGGCCAAGGCCACGAAATCCGCCCCGGTCCGGAGCATGCCGAGCAGGGACTCCGCCTTTTCCTGCGCAGCCCCGACCTGGCGAGCGTCGCGCTGGTCCTCAATGGGGATCAGGATCTGCTGAAAGATCCGGAGGTCGCTGGCGTAGAGACTGTCGGCCTCATCCGCCGGAATCCCGGGGCGGCGAGCCAGCAGAGTATCATGCCAGGCGCGAAGCTTGGCCAGGATCAGATCGGGTGCCAGGGCCTGGGCGGCCGTGGCAGAGTCGGTCAGGGAGACGTTCTGCTCCAGCGCCTGGGTGAGCAGGGTGTAGTCCACCCAGACCAACCCGACGTAGGACGCATCGCCGGCCCGGGGCGCTTCCGGGGCCCGGGCTGCCCAGACCGCCGCCTGCTCCGGCGTCAGGATGGCGGAGCCCGCCTCGGCGACAATGTCGGCGCTGCCGGCGGGGGTCCCGCCACCACAGCCGACCAGCGCCAGGGCCACCAAGGCGGACCACCCCGCCGACGTCGTCCTCACTCGTCCTCGGACCACAGGATCACCTCAACGAAGGATTGTGACGATCTTTTCAGGCGGCAGTGCCCAGTGCCCGCCCGGCAGTCGCGGCGATTTCACGGTCTCGGTCCTGGGCCAGGGCGGCCAGCAGCTGATGGGCTGCGCCACCGGCCAGTCCCATCGCCTCAACCGCCTGAATGCGATGCCGTTTGCCAAGTCGCTTCATGTCGCCGGAGGCAACCCGACGGAGCGCCATCACGGCATCGGGCGATCCGATCCGCCCCAGCGCGTTCAGAATCTCCCGGATGACGTCGGGGTGCTCCTCCGTCTGGAGCAGGTTCATGAGCGGCATCGCGAGTCCCCGGGCCCAGTCGCCTTCGAGCTTCGCGAGCACGGTAAGCCGCACCGAGGCGCTCGGGTCCCGGAATGACCGCGAGATCGGCTCCACCACCTCCCTGCCCCCGATCTGGATCAGGGCCCCAAGAACTGACTTCCGCACCCGTTCGTCGGGGTGCCCAATCAGGGAGATCAGCTTGGGGATCGCCTGGGCCAGCGCCATCTCGCCGCACAGGTCAGCCGCGTTGCGGACCACATACCAGTGAGGGCTCGCAAGGTGGTGGATAATGACCTCGTTGCCGTCGGCCATCCGGGTTACGGCGGAATAATACCCCCGCCGTTCGGTCAGCGCCTCCGACTCCGCCAGGAGCTCCATCAGGACCTCGGTCGCGGCGCCGCCGAGCCGCTGCAGGACCTCCACCGCCTCCTGACGCCGTTCGCCCACCGCCGCGAGCCGGGCGATGTGAGCAATCTCCCGTCGGGACAGGAGCCGCTTGAGCTCGACCCGGTAGAGCCGGGCGCTCGATTCGTCCACCGCCTGCCGTTCGGCCTCCAGGAACCCGCTGGTGATGGAGAGCAACGCCCCCCAGTCACCCGCGTCCAGGGCTGACCGCCCCCTCGCCAGCAGTCGCTCCAGGATCCTGGGATCCTCCCTGGGTCCGGTCTTGGGCCGGAGGGCCAACGGGATCTTGGCCAGGTCCATCGGGAGGGGTGGCGGGATCAGTCCCCCATCCTCGACGGCTGCGTGGTCCCCGATTTCGAGGCCCGCGCGGCCTTCCTCCAGCTGGACGCCGATCGACTTGGAGTCCTCGTGAATGAACTCACGGTCGGAGAGCCCCTCCGTGAGAGTGAGCCGGGCCCGGGTCGGTCCCAGGGCGGCCTGCAGGTCCTGCCAGGAGGCATAGCTGCCGGGATATCCGGCCAAGGTCCTGGCGAGGGCCAGAATATCGGAGGCCTCGACTCCCGCCGGCAGGGAGACACTCCCGACCTGGTGAGAGAGCATCCGCTCGATGACCAGCCCCGCGCCGGGGACCTCCTGAGGGACCCACTGGCCGTTGATTGCGAGTCGTCCCGGGGCGGCTTCGAAGCGCAGGGACTGTCCGCCGAGCGCGTCCAGTAACACCTGGATCGCCTCGTCGATCTCGGACCGATCCGATTCGGCCAGGCGGCCGAGGTACAGGACGCAGGCCAGATTCGCCGCGATGGAGGCTGTACTGCTCATTGTCACCTTACTCGGTTTTGCCGTGCTGGCGGTCACATAAGACATTGTAGGATAACAAGATGCATTAACTGTGCCTATGATGCATCACTGATCAGATCAGGCCTATCCCCTGTCATTACAGGCAGTTACCGGCGAGCCGCCTCTCCCGTGGGAAAGCCGCGACCTGACGGATCCGAGCTACAGGCGTTAGAATCCGGTCACGTCGACACCCATTTCCTGTGCCCTGGACGAGCCATGGTTCGCGCCTTTCTAGTATCGGTCATCCTGCTCCCGACTCAAGTGGTCTTGTCCCCCGCCCAAACCCCTTCCGGGCCCCAGGTCAAGGCGGACATCGAGTTTCTTACCGCCGATCGGCTCGAGGGACGCGGGACCGGGTACCCCGGGGCCGAAGCCGCCGCGGAGTACATCGGCCAGCGGTTCGAGGCCCTCGGCCTCCGCCGGCTGCCAGGGCTCGGCGGGTGGTTCCAATCCTACCAGATTTCGCCCACCGCCCCCGCGGTCCACGGTTCCGAGATTGGTGGCCGGACCGCCCGCAACGTCGTCGCGCTGCTGCCCGGCCGGGACGCACGGCTGGCTGGCGACTACCTGATCATCGGGGCCCACTATGACCATCTGGGTCGTGGTGGAAGTGGCAGCCTGGATCCCGACAGCGTCGGAGTGGTGCACAACGGCGCCGACGACAATGCTTCCGGGGTGGCCGCCCTGCTTGAGATCGCCAGGCTGTTGTCCGCCGCCCCCCCGGCGCGAAGTGTCCTGTTCGTCGCCTTCTCCGGGGAAGAACTCGGCCTGCTCGGGTCGACCGCCTTCGTGAAGGCCTCCCCGGTGCCGATGGACCGGGTCGCGGCCATGCTCAACTTCGACATGGTGGGCCGGCTCCGGGACGACAAGCTGATCGTCAACGGGGTCGAGACCGCCACGGAGTTCCGTCCCCTCCTCGATTCACTCAACCGGACTTCCGGGTTCTCCCTGACGGCGACCGGAGGAGGATACGGGCCCAGCGATCATGCCGCCTTCACACCGGTGGGGCGCCCGGTGCTCCACTTCTTCACCGGAACCCACCAGGAGTACCACCGGACCACCGACGACGCACCGCTGATCAACCTCGAGGGAATCCAGCGGATTGCCAGCTTCGCCGCGGCGGCCACGAAATCGCTTGGGGACCGGCGCAACGTCCTGACGTTCGTGGCGTCCGCCGCTCCCCGGGCGGCCCCCTCCGGAAGTCGGACCGGAGGCTACGGCGCCTGGCTGGGGACCATTCCCGATATGAGCGAAACCCCTGGTGGTGTCCGGATCTCCGGGCTCAGCGAGGGGAGCCCGGGACAGAAGGGCGGTCTCCTGGCCGGCGACATCATTACCCGGATCGGGACCCACGAGGTCCCCGACCTGCAATCGATGACCGACGCCCTGCGAGCCCATGTGGCCGGGGACCTGGTCGACATCGTGGTGCTGCGGGACGGCAAGCCCCAGGTGTTTCAGGTCACCCTTGGCCAGCGCGGCGGGTAGCGTGGGCGGAGTGCTTCGTCCGGCCGGGATTGTGTCGGCGCTGCGGGCCGCCTTCTGCAGCGACGTGTCCCGGCAGGAGTTGCTGAGCATGGCCGCCGAGCGAATCCAGGCGGCCGGACCCCCCTACACCTCGATCTATCTCTACATGCTGCACGGGGACGAGCTGGTCCTGGAGGCGTTCGCCGGACGGGCCACCGAGCACACCAGAATCCCGGTGGGGCGGGGGGTGTGCGGCACGGCCGTGGTGACCGGCACGGATCAGAATGTGGGCGACGTCAGGGCGCTGGAGAACTACCTCGCCTGCAATCTGGAGACCAGGTCGGAGCTGGTGGTGCTGATCCGGCGTGGGGCGCAGGTGCTGGGGCAGATCGACGTCGACAGCGATGTGCCCGGCCCATTCACGCCCGAGGAACACGCGGCCGTGCGCCAGGTGGCGGACGCGCTGGCCGTGCTGCTCTAGGCCCGCTCCCGTCTCGCGCCCCGTGCCTGTCGCCAGTCCTGAGACCTCCACCAAGGTGCGGGAGGTCAACGGTCTTCGGCTGTTCGAGCGCCGGATCGGCACCGGACCGGAGGTGGTGGTGCTGCACGGTGGCCCCGGGGCGCACCACGACTACCTGCTGCCGGGCTTCGACCGGCTGGCGCGTCGGCGCTGCCTCATCTACTACGACCAGCGCGGGGGAGGCCGGAGCGCCGTGTCTCGCGAGGTGCCGGTTGGCTGGCGTGAGCAGGTCGCCGATCTCGAAGCGCTCCGGCAGCAGTGGGGTCTGGCCAGGCTCACCATTGCCGGGTACTCCTGGGGCGGGTTGCTGGCGCTGCTCTACGCGATCGAACACCCGGACCGGATCGAGCGACTCGCGCTGGTGTCTCCCGCGCCAGTCTGGCGGGCGGCCCGGGCCGAGTTTGAGCGGCGATTTGCCGAGCGCAGTGCCTCACCGGTGATCACGACCATGCGGGAGCAACTCCGGGCCAGCGGACTCGCCACTCGGGACCCCGAGGCGTATCGACGCCGGGCGTTCGAGCTTTCGGTGACGGGGTACTTCCACGATCCCGACAGGTCCCGGGACTTGACACCGTTCCGAATCACCGGGCGGACTCAGCAAGCGGTGTGGGAGAGTCTCGGGGAGTATGACCTCCGCCCGTCCCTGGCCTCTCTGAGGTTTCCGGCATTGGTAGTGCATGGAACTGATGACCCGATTCCACTTGAGTCGGTCCGGGAACTGGCCGATCTCCTTGGCGCCGCCTTCATCCCGATTCCGGATTGCGGGCATGTACCATACGTCGAGGCCCCAGAGGCCTTCGTCGCCGCCCTCGATCCATTCCTCCCGACCACCGATCCATGACGCCCACTCCCCTCCCCAGTCCCACCCCGTGGGACCTGGTGTTCCGTGAACTGGGTCCTGAGCGGTTCCCACCCTTGGCGGCCGAGTTGCGCGACAGCGGGACGGACCCCTGGGATCGGGGTGGATTCCTGCTCCGACGCTCGGTGGTGGAACTGCTCCGGCATCTCCGCCCCGAGGGCGGGATCGGTGAGGCGATGGACGAAATGGCCGCGCTGGTTCACCTGGCCTTTCTCTACTGGCACGCCGGCGGCCCCTTGCTGGAGCTGGGGGAGCCGACCCTGGAGGACCTGTTGCGCGGTGGGCCGAGTCAGTCCACGGACGGTCCCTCCCGGGCCTACTACGCCCAGCTGCCGCCCAGGAGACTCTGGGGGATACCGGTTGAGGGCGCCGCCGCCGAGCCGCTCGATGGGTGTTTTGTTGCCCGGCATGGATCCACCTGTTCGGTGGCGGGAATTTTCGGACTCCACCAGCAGCGGGATGGGTTCACCGTGGTCGGAGTGACTGGTGCGGCGCCGTCACTGGCGGTGCGGGAGGACGGCAGCGCCCTCTTTGCGCCGGCGCTGGCGGGGGGCCGCGAGGCGGGCCTCCATTCCATCACCGGCATGGCCGAACTGCTGGAACTGGCCTGGCGGATCGACCGACGGGCCCTGCTCGCCGCCGGGTCGCCGCCAGCGGAGCCGATCTGATGGACAAGCCCGGCGTCGCCCGGGTTCTCGACCAGGTGGCTTCCCTGCTGGAGCTGAAGGGCGAGAGTCCGTTCCGGGTACGGGCCTTCCGCTCGGCGTCTCGGGCGGTGGCCAGTCTTCCGGGCCTGCTGGACGAGGCCTTGGCCGATGGGTCCCTGCGTGCCACTCGCGGGATTGGTCCCGCGATTCTGGCGATGGTGACTGACCTGGCCACCACCGGCCGCTCGGCCGCCCACGAGCAACTCCGCGCCGAGACCCCACCGGGTCTGGTCGAGATGCTCGCGATCTCCGGCCTGGGTGTCACCAAGGCGCGGCGGATTCACCAGCAGCTCGGCATCGACTCGCTGGCCGAACTGGAGGCTGCCGCCCGGGACGGCCGGCTGGCGGCGCTGCCCGGTTTCGGGAAGCGGAGCGCCGAGAACATCCTGCGCGGTCTCGGGTTCCTGCATCGTGCCTCCACCATCCGGCTGATCCACCACGCGGTTCAGGAGGCGACCGACCTGGAAGCGGCACTCGGGCGAATCCCGGGGGTGCTCCGGGTGATCACTGCCGGCGATCTGCGCCGCCGGATGGAGATCGTCAGGGACCTGGTGATGGTCCTGGTCGCCGAGACGCCACCGGCCGAGGTCTTCGGGCGCCTGGCGCAGGTGCCGGGGGTCGACGAATTCGCCGGCCAGGATGAGCGACGGGCGACCCTGCGGCTGGCCGGAGGGACAGCGGTTCAGGTGGTGGTCACCTCGCCGGCCAATCTCGGGGCCGTGCTGGTGCTCGCCACCGGGAATCGGAACCATGTCGCCCAGCTGGCCGCGCGAGCCGTCACTCGGGGATACGCCCTTCATGGGGCCGGGTTCTGGCGGGGGAGCGCATTCGTCCCGACGCCGGATGAAGGCACCCTGTACCGGGCGCTGGGGCTGCCCGAGATCCCCCCGGAACTTCGGGAGGGTGCCGGCGAACTGGAGTTGGTAGCACTGCCTCGATTGGTGCGGACCAGCGACTTGCGCGGGTTCCTGCACTGCCACACCGACTTCTCCGACGGGTCGAGCAGCATCGAGGACCTGGCCCGGGCCGCCCGGCAGGCTGGCTATCAGTATCTGGGGATCACCGATCACAGCAGTTCTGCCGCGTATGCCGGGGGCCTTCGACTGGAGGATCTCGAGCGGCAGTGGGCCGAGGTCGACCGGGTCAATGGAATCGTGGAGGGGATCCGGGTGCTCAAGGGTGTAGAGGTCGACATCCTGCCGGATGGCCGGCTGGACTACGGTCCGGATGTCCTCGGCCAGCTCGATTTTGTGATCGCCTCGTTGCACGACGATGCGGGGCTTTCCCGAGTGGAGATGACCGATCGGGTCCTCCGGGCCATGGACAGTCCTTACCTCACGATCTGGGGCCATCCGACCGGACGGACGCTGGACGGACGGGAGCCGTACCCGATGGACCTGGAGCCGCTCTTCGCCCGGGCGGCCGAGCGCGGGATTGCGATCGAGATCAACGCCGACCCGCACCGGATGGATCTCGACTGGCGCTACCTCCGCGCGGCCCGCGCGGCTGGCGCGATGATTTCGATCGGGGCCGATGCGCACAGCACAGCCGGACTGGCCCACATGGAATTCGGCGTGGGCCTGGCCCGGAAGGGATGGCTCGGTCCCGAGGCGATCCTCAACACGAGGTCGCTCGAGGAGTTCCTGGCCTTTGCCCGGGTCCGGCGGCCGCGATGACCGGCCGTGCCCGGGCGCGCCGGCGCCCCGCCGCACCGATGGATCAGGTCCTGGCCCTCCTCAAGTCGGCCTATCCCGATGCCCACTGCGCCCTCGACCACCTCACCCCCTTCGAACTGCTGGTGGCGACCATCCTGTCCGCCCAGTGTACCGACCTGCGAGTCAACATGGTGACCCCAGCCCTGTTCGCCCGGTACCCGACGGCAAAGGCGCTGGCGGCGGCCGATCAGGAGGAGGTCGAGGAGCTGATCCGTTCCACCGGGTTTTTCCGCAACAAGGCCCGCAATCTGATCGGGATGGCGACCGCTCTGGTGGAGCGGCACCGGGGCGAGGTGCCGGCCGACATGGAGGCACTCCGGGTCCTTTCCGGGGTGGGCCGGAAGACGGCGAACGTCGTGCTGGGGAATGCCTTCGGGATCAACGACGGCATCACGGTCGATACCCATGTCGGCCGGCTGTCGAAGCTGCTCGGGCTCACCAGGCACGTCGACCCGATCAAGGTCGAACGTGACCTGATGGCTCTCGTCCCGGTCGAGGACTGGACCCTGATCTCCCACCTCCTGATCTGGCATGGCCGGCAGGTCTGCATCGCCCGTCGGCCCCGCTGTGGCGAGTGCCTGTTGAGCGCGCTCTGTCCTTCAGCCTCCCTGCCCGAGCCGGTCGAACGGGCCAAGGCCGCCCGCCATCGATGACCTGTTATTCTTCCGGTACCCCAAACAACTGGATATGCAGAGGCATGAAAACCGCTACGATTATCACCGCCCGAGGCACCCTGGTCGCCGATCTCTACCACGAAGAGACTCCTGGCACCGTCGCCAACTTCGAGAAGCTGGCCAATGACGGGTTCTACGACGGGACCCACTTCCATCGGGTGATCGACGACTTCGTCTGCCAGGGCGGTGACCCCCTCTCGAAGAATCCCGACGATCGCCGGGTCGGCACGGGCGGGCCGGGCTACACGATCAAGTGTGAAACCCATCTGAACACCCACAAGCACATGGCCGGCACCCTGTCGATGGCGCACGCCGGCAAGGACTCCGGCGGCAGCCAGTTCTTCATCTGTCATTCGCCCCAGGCCCACCTCGACGGGAAGCACACCGTCTTCGGCCAGGTCCGGGAGGGGGTGGAGTTGATTCCCTCCATCCGGAAGAACGACCGGATCGAATCGATCCGGGTGAGCTGACCACTGCACGTCGACTTCGCAGTTCTCGCCGACTATGCCCTGGTCGATCAGCACGGCAAGCTCAGTGTGCTCGGCATCTTCCGGCACATCTGGGTGCAGTCGTTCCCGGCGCTCCACCCGCGGAGCCACCTGGTGGTCCGGGTCCGGGGGCGACGAACCGAGATCGGGGAACACGCGATGACCATCCGGCTGGTGGATGATCAGGGCGGCGAAGTGATCGGAGGGCAGGGGGTGGTCCGGTTTGGCGAGCCGCCGGCCGGGGTGACCGAAGTGGAGGCCGCCGCCGTGCTGGTCTTCGACATTCCGTTTCCGAGGCCCGGGACCTACCACTTCGAGATCGGGCTCGGCCCGGAGCCGCTGGTGCGAGTGCCGGTCACCGTCAATCTCGCGGCGCCCCCGAATGAGTGAATGGACCCGGGACCGGGTGCTGGCGCTGGTCCATGAATACACCGAGAGCGAAGCGCTCCGCCGCCACATGCTGGCAGTGGAGTTGGCCATGCGCGCGATGGCGACTCGCCTCGGGGCCGACCCGGATCATTGGGGGCTGGTCGGCCTGGTCCACGATTTCGATTACCAGAGATTCCCCAACGATGCACACTCGGCCACCGAGGAGCATCCCGCCGAGGGGGTCCGGATCCTGGCCTCCCAGGGGTTTCCCGCCGATCTGTGCGAAGCGATCATGGGACACGCCCGATACACCGGCGTCGCCCGGACCACCCCGGTGGCCCAATCGCTGTTCGCAGTGGACGAGCTGGCCGGATTCCTGGTTGCCTGCGCCCTGGTCCGTCCATCGCGCAGCTTGGCCGATCTGGAGGTCAGGAGTGTCCGGAAGAAGCTCAAGGACAAGGCCTTTGCCCGCGGGGTGAGTCGCGAAGACGTGATGCAGGGTGCCGAGGAAATCGGGATTCCGCTCGACGAACTGATCGTGGTCGTCCGGGATGCCCTGCTGCCCGCGGAGGCCGAGCTGGGCCTCGGGCCGGTGTGACCTCGGAACCTGCCGAGTCCACGGCCCTGCCCGGTCATGCGCTCGACCGGGCCAGCGGGGGTCGCCCGGTGCCCGGCAATGCGGTCCGGCTTCTGACCGATGGGCCCGAGATCTTTCCCGAGGCCCTCGCCGCGATCGAGCAGGCCCAGGCCTGGATTCACTTCGACAACTACATCTTCCGGCCCGATCGGATCGGGAAGCAGTTCGCCGATGCCCTGATCGCCAGGGCGCAAGCCGGGGTCCGGGTCCGGGTGCTGACCGACTGGCTCGGCTCGGCCGGGACCCCCCGCGACTTCTGGGATCGGCTCCGGCAGGCGGGGGTGGAGGTCCGCCACTTCAATCCACTCCGGGTCCTCGACCTCGGCGCCAACCTGACCCGCAATCACCGGAAGATGATCGTCGTGGACGGCCGCTGGGCTCTCACCGGTGGCTTTTCCATCGGGGATGAGTGGACCGGCGATCCGGAACGGGGGCGCCAGCCGTGGCGCGAAGCCGCGGTGTCGATTCGGGGCCCGGCGGCGACTGTCCTCGATCAGGCCTTTGCCCATGTCTGGGCCGCCACCGGTCCTCCGCTCCCGGACGACGAGCTGGCCGGGGAGGTCGCGGCGGAAGGACCCTCGGAAGTGCGGGTGATCGCCGGGGTACCGGGCCGGGACCGGGCCCTCCGGGTGATGGACTATCTCCTCGGAGGGAGCATCAGACGGTACTGGGTCACCGACGCCTACTTCGTGGCGCCCCGACGACTCTTTCAGTCTCTGCTCGATGCGGCCCGCGATGGGGTGGACGTTCGCCTGCTGGTCCCAAGTTCCAGTGACCTTCCGTTGATCCGGAACCTGACACGCATCGGTTACCGCCGACTGCTGCGCGGTGGGGTGCGGATCTACGAGTGGAATGGGCCGATGCTGCATGCCAAGACCGTGGTGGCCGACGGTCGCTGGACCCGGATCGGTTCGAGCAACCTCAATCCCGCCAGCCTGTACGGCAACTGGGAGCTCGACGTCCTGATCGACGACCCCGCTCTTGCCGCGGGGATGGAGGCCCGGTTCCGCCGGGACCTGGAGCTGAGCGCCGAGATCACCTTCCGGCCGGTCCTCCGGAAGATGAAGGCGGGGCCCACTCGGCTGGACATCGCCCACACCAGTGAATTGCGGGTTGCGCACCGTCCCGGATTCCGGGAGCGGCGGACCCGCGGGGTCAACACCTTCCGCACCCTCTTCGGGACGGCCAAACTGGCCACCTTCGGTCCTCTGGCCGTCACCGCCCTGCTGGTGGGCGTGTTGTTGGTGCTGCTCCCCAACGCCATGGCCGCGGTCTTTGCCGTGCTGCTCCTCTGGGTGGCGGTGGCATCCGGATTCCAGGCCGTCCGGCGGGACCGCGCCTGATGGCCCCGCGGCGGCTCAACCCCTGCAGCGGTGTCCGCGTATGA
>CAYINH010000048.1:0-11642 GCA_964364615.1 uncultured Gemmatimonadaceae bacterium | reverse complement strand
GGCAGCGGCGGCGGGGCCGCAGCGGATAGTTACTCATCTTGCGCTTGACGCCGCGAGGCACGGCGCGGCCCCGACTGGAGCTGACGCGCTCCGCGCATAGTTCGTCGAGCACGAGGTGGCGCGCCAGCCGGTGGCGGGGATGGTCCTGAGGGGGGAATGGCTGCCACATGGGGCAGCGTCCGGCGGGTCACCCGGAGCGCGTGCGTGAAGGACAGCGTGTCCGGATCGCGCGCCCGCGGGAGCGCCCCCAGCGCAGCCTCGTGCATCAGAGCGCGGATCGCGAAGTGGGCGAGGAGAAAGCCCCACGCTTCTTGCCGCACGAGGTCCGGCGTCTTGCTGCGGAGGACCCGCTGCCCACCCCGGAGATGCGTCTTGAATTCATCGAACGCCGTTTCCATCTCCCAGCGATCATGATAGAGCGCGGCGAGTTCCTTGGCGGGGGCCCGGTTGGGGTCCAGCACCGTGGTGATCAGCCGGTACGAGGTCTCGGCCGCGGGGACATCGGGCAGCGTGTATTCAATCACGCGCACCGGAATGGCCGTGCGATCCGGGCTCGAGCAGAAGGTGTTCCACCGTAACTCACTGCGATACGACCCATCCGCGAAGCGCTCCAGCAGCGGCAGCGTGAACGTCGCCCCCGCGCGCCAGAGGAGCGCGGCGCCCGTGACGGCCGCCTGGCGCCAGAGATCGAAGCCGAGCAGGCCGCGATCGGCGAGGCAGAGCATCTCGCCCGTGAGGTGCGGTACCACGTCCGCAGCCAGCGTGACTTCACTCGTGCGATACGCCCCGAGTTGGGCCGCACAAATCGCATGCGTGCCGTTCTCCAGGAGGCCCACGACCCGCAGTTGGGGAAAGGCCCCCGTCGCATTCGCGCCGCGCGCACTCGCCGGCCGCCCGAAGGCGCGCGCATTCGCCACGGTGTCCCCGACATCGATGGTGGTCCCGTCGAGGCTCATCACGCGCCAACCGCGGTACCACGCCCCCGGCGTGCCAGCCGTCGCGACTGGGGTCACCACCTCGCGATACAACGCCTCCAGCGGGGCAGCGCCCAGCCGCGTCCGCGCTTGCGAGATCCCCGACTTGCTGGGCATCGTGGTCGCCGTGGGCTCGCCCAGCCAGCGGGCGCCTTCCGTTAAGCACCGCAGCACCTCGCGCGTCGACACCTCCGCGTACAGCGCGAGGGCGATCACGTAGTAGACCATTACATGCGCCGGCAGATCGCGCTCCCGTTCGCTCGGTCTCGAACAAGACCTGCTCCACCACCTCCAGGGAGAACTGGGCCGTCAGCACTCCAAGGCTGACATGATCCGTCAGCCGAATTCCCGCCGGCAAGTCTGCCGCGATCCGAGCCATACACCCTCACGGTGGCGTCGGATCTCAATCTAACTACATTTCACTAACTGAACAGTATTGCGGCTAGCCGCCGGCTAGCCGAGTGTGGCGATTCGGGCCCCATCGGACGGAACGGCCGTGAAGAGCAATGCGTCCCGGTTCGCCGCCGGGATCTGGCGGGGTTGGTAATACCGCTCCCAGATCCGGTCCGTCACCTGACCCACCGAATCCTCGTCAGCCAGGGCCACGATGCACCCGCCGAACCCTGCCCCGGTGAGCCGAGCTCCCACCGCCCCAGCCTCTCGGGCCACGGTGACCAGCTCATCCAATGCCGGACAACTGACCTGGTAATCGTCGCGGAGACTGGCATGCGAGGCGTCGAGCAGGCGGCCCATGCCACGGTAGTCACCGGTCTCAAGCGCGACGGTTGCCTGCTCAACCCGGTGACCCTCGGTGAGCACATGCCGGAACCGCCGGAACAGTGTGGCTGAAAGAACGGCCTCGGCCCTGGCCAGTACCCGGTCCGGCTCCGGAAGCTGCATCAGCCTGCCAAAGCCACCTGCCTCGCGCTCCCCCACCCCGAGCAGCGCCTCCCGGCATTCGAGGACCCGGGTGTTATACGCTTCCCGGACCAGGCCCGACTTGGCGGCCTCCACCAGGCTCGACGCCACCACAATCCGCCAGGATGGAGGAATCCTCACCGGTCGGAGGGAGAGGCCGGGGGTGAAGTCGATCCGGATCGCGTGGCCGGCCTGCCCACCGAGAATGACCGCCTGGTCCATGCCACCGCCCTCGGTGCCGACCAGCCGCTCGCCGACGGCAAGCCACTGCATCAGGGTCCCGGAATCGCAGGCGGCCCCGTTGGCCTCGAGCAGCGCAAGCGCCGTGGCCACCACCAGTGCGGAGGACGAACTCAGTCCGGAGGCGGGTGGCAGGTCACTGCTCACGAGGCCGAGGATTCCCCGGGCGAGCGGACCGCGCTCCAGCAGCGCGACGGCAACCGCCCGGGGGTAGTTGCCCCAATGGCCTGCCGGGCCCATCGGGATCGGGGCCGTCAGTGGAAAGGAGGCCGGCGGGAACCGCTGGTTCTGGTTCTCGAGGGTGACCACCGCCTGGGGATCCGCCCGGAACACGATCCGGATGCCCCGGTCGAAGGCCATGGGTAGCACCGGAAGCCCGTTGTAGTCGGTATGGTCGCCGATCAGGTTGACCCGCCCCGGGGCGATGGCCACCCCGGTCGGGGGGACGCCGAAGCTGGCGGAGAAGGCGGAAACCAGCGGATCAGACGACGGGACCATGGGGGTGCAAGCTAGAGGGAACACCACGATTCTGCCGGGGGGCAGTTGACGCTGCGCACTCCAGGGATCATTGTAGTGGGCGGGAGGGCATGAGGCCCTCCCCCGAGAGGAGTCGTGTCATGAAGATCCATCGCGCCCTGGTGCCCGGACTCGTCTTGCTCGGCCTGGTGGCTCTCTCTGCCCACCCGGCCCAGGCCCAGAAGGGTGACCGGAACAAGCTCACCGTCGAGGAGATCGCCGAGAAGGACGGCATTTCCAACGCCCTCGAGGCCGTCAAGCGACTGCGGTCCAACTGGTTGCGGATCCGGTCCAGCGGAATTGCCGGGTCCAGCTCCGATGACCGGTACACCTCCGGGAAGCCGGAACTGGCCGTGTATGTCGATGACACCCGGATGCAGGGCGGGGTCGAGGATCTCAAGGGCGTCCGGGTCGACGAGATCGTGGAAATCTCCTTCATGTCGGGGAACAACGCGCTGGCGCGCTATGGCAACGGCCATGAGTACGGCGCGATCTTCGTGAAGACCAAACGAGGCCTTCCCTGACTCAAGGGAGCCGTGAACGCAGAAGGGGCGCCGGTTGGGCGCCCCTTCGTGCATCTCGCTGCGGCTCGTTACGGCTGGCGGGTCAGGGTAAACGACCCGGTGCCCACGACCGCCCCGCCCTGGTAGGCCTCAAGGGTTCCCTTGAGGGCATCCCCCTCGAAGCTGCCCCGGAACAGGACGTCGAAGTCCCCGAAGATCTGGGCAAAGGAGAAAGTACTGCCCTCGACCTTGACCTCCCGGGAATCCCCGGGAGGCGGTGCTTCCTGCGCCACCAATCCGGTTTCCACGTTCCAGATGCCGTACTCCTGCCACCAGTTCATCGACATCTCACCACTGGGACCGTCGGTGACAAAGGTCCCCTTCCAGTTGCCGGCGATCGTCGCCGACTGAGCGGAAGCCGGGGTGACGGTCAGTAAGGTCAAGAGACCGAAGACCGCCCCGGCGGCAATGGCCAGACGACGAGAAACCCGAACCTGCATACAAACCTCACTCTGTTGTGGGTGGTCACCTGAGGGTACACCATACGCCGCAGGGCCGAGAACGGGTTCACCACGAAACCCCGGCCGGGAGCCGGTCAACCGGCTACAACCCGTATTCGTCTGCCAACGCCAGCAGCTCATCGCTGATCGCCTGGCGCTCGGCGAGCAGACGAAGGAATCGCCGTTTTCCAGTCAGCGCAAGGAGGACCCCCCGGGTCCCCCCGACCAGGCGGTCGAACCGCTCCAGGAATCGGACCGCCGCGAAACCGAACAGCGGGCCGCTGAACCCGGCGGCGAGCCCCACCGACCATCCCCACTGCCGGGCGGCCAGCCAGCCGACCACCAGCCAGGTCAGGGGGTAGCAGAGCAAGCCCCCGATGGTCTTGACCGAAGCGACCGCATCGGCGTGCTCCCGCTGGTACCGGCGGGCAATGGTGCGAATCAGAAACCAGGCCGGCGCATGGATCACCATCCCTGCCAACGCCAGCGGCAGCAGGACCAGCAGGGTCCCTACGGCCCGGATGGCAATCCGGGCCACCACCGCCGACCGGTACCCTCGGGCCGGCATCAGTTCATTCGTCAGACCACTCTCCTCGAGCGAGGTGGCGTAGCGGACAATGCGGGACTGGACCCGGGCCATCCGTTCCGGGGCCTCGGCCCGGAGCCGGATCGACGCGGCCACCAGCCGCTGACGGACCAGCACCTTCTCGGCCAGGTCACGACGGGGGGTGTCCCGTGCGGTGCTGAGAATCCGCTCTGCGGATTCAACCAGCTGGAGCGCCTCGTGCCGGTCGGCCTGGAGGGTGAGCGCCCCGAGCGCCTGCTCCAGTCGTTGGGTGAGGGCACGCACCTCGTGGCCGGGAGGCTCACCATCAGCCTCCATCGGGACCGGGGTCACCCGAAGGGGAGGGCCGAAACAGAGCAGCGCCGCGCTCCGGAATTTCGTCTTGTCGGTGTAGAACAGCCCGGCGGGAACGATCTGGAGGCCGCCGGCCTCCACCGCCCCCAGCGCGATCCGCGCGGCACCGGTCCGGAACGGCAGCAGCCGCGGCTCGCTGTGGGAACGGCCCTCCGGAAAGATGGCGATGCTGCCGCCCCGGGCCAGCACCGCACGGGCGGCCGTGAAGGTCCGGCGATTCTGGGTGACATCGGCCTTGTCGACGTGCCGGTAGATCGGGATCGAATCCATCTTCCTGACAATCGTGCCGATCACCGGCATCCGGAACAGGGGTTCCTTGGCCAGAAACGACACCGGGCGCCCGGACCGACAGAGCAGGACCAGGGGGTCGACCAGGGCGTTGGGATGATTGAGCACGAAGAGCACCGGCCCCTGGGGGGGGACGTGCTCCTGCCCCGTCGCCTCAAGGCGGCGGAAGAAGACGCGGAGAACGCGGCAGAGCGTGACCTGCAGGGCGGATCGGAGCATCGGGGTGCCTGTAGGATGTCCCTCGGCGCCCGTCGGCGCCAGCACCCGGCCCATCGCCCCCGGTTCAGTCAGCCCTGGGACCCCTCCTGCCGGAACTGGTCCCGCCGCCAGGGCAGGTTGATCGGTGGAATCTACTTCGAGGTCTCCGCCTTCTGATCGACACCTGGATCGGAGTTCCGGGAGCTGCTCCGGGCATTGAAGAATCCTCCAACGGTGGCCGCGAAGACGCCGACCCACGCGGTCGTCAGGACCAGGCCGCCGAAGAAGCTGGGCCAGGTCAGATTCCGTGCGCCGGTCAGGTCGTAGTGCATGGCGAAGCTAAAGACCGCCTGAGTTTGGACCGGTGCAACCGCCACGAGGAATGAACAGAGGGTATACCAAGCCGCCCAGGACGCTGCAACGGCGAACGCGAACCGCTTGATATCGAGTCTCACGGGAAGGCTCCTTGGGAGGGGGAACGCTGGTGTCATGATATCCATCCACGCCTCGGGAGGGACAACGGCCCGCCACCGCCCGCCGACGGCCGGTCCCGGCGCACGGTCTCACGATCCGGGGGCGCGAATCCGGCACGCTTGAGCACCGCGAACAGGGCATCGGGCCCGGTGAGCGCGGGATCGTACTCCACATAGGCCATTTCAGTCACCACGTTGACGCAGGCAGTCACCACACCCTCGACGTCCGAGAGAATGCGCTCAACCGTGAGGTGCTCTTCACCGCAGACTTGGCTGGAAAGCGGCAGGGCAGTGCGACTCGTTGGCATAGTTCTGGTGCCTCCGATCGCCAATCTACCGATCGATCTCCTCGCAACCGTGATGGCGCGATTAAGGAACGTTGAGTGGCTGGATCAATGTTCCTTAATGCGCCCTTCACCCCCGTAGGGCCTTCTACGGCCTTAGCTTCCGTTTGGCAGATCTGGCCCCTGACATTCGGCCGGGGGAGTGAATGCAGCCTGGGAGGGCAGCCGTGAGGCAAGTGGTCGAAAGCGTGGTCATCGCAGGATTGCTGGGCCTGGGGCTCGCACCTTCATATCTCGCGGCGCAAACCCCGGCGGAGAGTGCACCATCGCGGTTGCGTCTCGGCGAGGTCTTCCGAACCCTGGAATCCCGAAGTCCCCGTCTGGAAGCCGCCCGCCAGATGGCCTTCGCCGCGAGGGCCCGCATCGATCCGGCCCGGACGCTGCCTGACCCGCAGTTTCAGTTGGGTCTGATGAACCGGAATCTGCCCGGCTTCGGCCTGCAGGACCCGCTCGGCATGAACCAGCTGCAGCTGATGCAGATGCTCCCGATCGCCGGCCAGCTCGGCCTGGCCGGCCGGGTGGCAACGGCCCAGGCGGGGGCGGCGGCCGCCCGAGCCTCCGATCTGTCGTGGGAGCTCCGCGCCCGCGCCGCGATGGCCTTTTACGAGCTCTACCAGATCGACCGGAGCATCGAAGTGGCAGTGGAGACCCAAGGGCTCCTCCGTGACATCGGGACGACGGCGCGGACGATGTATTCGGTCGGCCAGGGCCGACAGGCCGATGTCTTGCGAGCCCAGATCGAAATCGACCGGATGACCGAAGAAATCGCGCGAATGCAAGCGATGCGCGGTGCTGCGGCGGCCCGGTTGAATGCCCTGCTGGACCGGCCATCAGACACACCGGTGCCGTCCCCGGTCCTGCCGCGGTTGCCACCCAACCTGGCGGCCGCCGACTCCCTCGAGCGGCTGGCTCTCGCAGGCCGGCCGATGCTCGCCGCGGGCGCGCTGGAGGTTGAGGCCGCCATCGCTGCGGAGCGCCGTGCCCGCCGGGAGATCTGGCCCGACTTGCAGCTCGGCGCCATTTACGGCCAGCGACCGATGGAGATCGGTACTGACCGGATGCTCAGCCTGATGGTTGGCTTCTCGGTGCCGATCTGGGCCGGTCGCCGCCAGCTCAAGATGCGCCAGGAGACCGAAGCCATGCGGCTGGGCGCCCTGGCGGAGCTCGGCGCGATGCGCGCCGAGACGCGGGGCCGCCTGGGTGAGCTGCTCGCGACACTGCAACAGAGTCGAGACCTTCGCACGCTGTACCAAGGCACCATTCTGCCCCAGGCTCTTGCCACGGTCACTTCCACGTTTTCCGCTTACCGGGTCGGCGAGGTGGATCTCCCGATGCTGCTCGACGCCCAGATGACCGTCAACCGCTACCGCCAGCAGATCTTCCAGCTGGAAGCCGAGGAGGGTGCCGCGCTCGCCGAGCTCGAAATGCTCCTCGGACAGCCACTCTTCGACCCCGAGCTGACCGATTCGGTGACACCGCCGGGAGAAGGACAATGATGATGCACCGCGATCCCACGGCGCCGGAGTCGTCCCCCTTTCAGCCCGAGGAGCACCGCCGGGGCTCGCGCCTCCGAGCCATTCTGATGTTCGCCGGGGTACTCGCGGCCGCCGGGTTCCTCACCTGGTACCTCAGCCGGCGGTCGGCGCCCACCGCCGAAACGGCCGGCCACAATCACGCGGCAACTCCAGGCACCGACAGCGCCCGCGCGGTGATGCTTTCAACCGAAGCGGCCCGGCGCATCGGAGTGACCTATGCTGCCGTGCAGCTTGGCCCCCTTGAACGGGTGGTGCGCACCGTGGGGATGGTGAGCTACGACGAAACCATGCTCAAGTCGGTCACCACCCGGGTGGACGGGTGGGTCGACCAGCTCTATGTCAACTTCACGGGTCAGGCCGTCCGGGTGGGGGATCCGCTGTTCGCTCTCTATTCGCCGATGGTCGTGGCCGCCCAGCAGGAGCTGCTGCTCGCCCGGCGGCTCAGCCGGGACGTCGCCACCGGGACCTCGGATGCAGTCCGGAACTCGGAGGACCTTCTCCAATCGGCCCGACGCAGGCTGCTCTACTGGGAGGTGCCGCCGGACGAGGTGCGCCAGATCGAGGAGTCGGGTGAGATCCGGAAGGCCATCACATTCAGGTCGCCGGTGAACGGGGTCGTGATCGAGAAATCGGTCCTCGCCGGGCAACGCATCATGGCCGGGGAAACCGTCTATCAGATCGCCGACCTGAGCACTGTCTGGCTGGACGGGGAGGTGTACGAGCGGGACTTCCCCTCGGTTCGCCTTGGCCGGGAGGTCGTTGCCGAGTTCCCGGCCCTTCCCGGCAGGTCCTGGACCGGCCGGATCAGCTACATCTATCCAACGATCAATCCGGAGACCCGAACGGCGCGAGTTCGGGTCACCCTGCCCAACCCCGGCCTCGTGCTCAAACCGGGCATGTATACCACCTTTCGCTTCGCGGCCGCGACCGAGCCGGTCCTGAGTGTGCCGCGCTCGGCCATTCTCTCCACTGGCAGGCGGAATCTGGTGTTTGTCCGTCTGCCGGATGGCATGCTGGCGCCGCGCAACGTCAGCATCGGGATGGCGACCGATGAGAGGATCGAGATCCTCGCCGGCCTGTCACTCGGTGATACGGTGGTGAGCTCAGCCACCTTCCTGGTGGACGCCGAATCGAATCTCGGCTCGCTGCTCGGCGGTATGGGCAACATGCCGGGCATGGACGTGGCCGCACCCCCGGCTGCCCCGAAGGCAGGCGCCAGGCCGACGCCAGGCACCACCGCGCCGAGGGCCACGAAGGACACGATGACGATGAAGATGCCCGACCCGGGCGACGACCACAGCAGCCACACGCCACCCCCCCGGGATTGACGGCCATGCTCAAGCGGATCATCGACTGGTCGATCGCCAACCTGCTGCTGGTCTCCCTTTTCACCTTCGCCGCCATCGCCGGCGGCGTCTGGGCGATCAAGCACACGCCGCTCGAGGCACTCCCGGACTTGAGCGACGTCCAGGTCATTGTGCAGGCCGAATACAACGAGCAGGCCCCCCGCATCGTGGAGGATCAGGTCACCTACCCGATCGCCGCGGAGATGCTCAAGGTGCCCGGCTCCCGCACCGTCCGCGGCTACTCCTTCTTCGGCATCTCGTTCGTATACGTGATCTTCGAGGACGGCACCGACCTCTATTGGGCCCGCTCCCGGGTGCTGGAATACCTCAGTGGCATCAAGGGCAAACTGCCCGCCAACGTAACGCCGACACTGGGACCGGACGCCACCGGTCTCGGCTGGGTGTATCAATACGCCCTGGAGGACACCACCGGGCGGAAGAGCCTCGCCGAGCTGCGTAGCATCCAGGACTGGTACCTCCGCTACGCGCTCACCGCCGTACCCGGCGTCTCCGAAGTCGCGGCACTGGGCGGATTTGAGAAGCAGTACCAGATCGACCTCGATCCGGTCAAGCTGCTGGGGTACCGCATTCCGATCACAGCGGTGATGACGGCGATCCAGAACGCCAACGCCGACATCGGGGCGATGGTGGTCGAGCTCTCCGAGCGCGAGTACATGGTGCGAGGACTCGGCTACCTCAAGTCGCTTGCCGACATCGAAAACGTGGTGGTGGGCGCCACCCAGAGCGGAACCCCGATTCGGGTCGCCGAGCTGGGCCGGGTGAGCGTCGGGCCCGCGGTCCGGCGCGGCATCGCCGAACTTGACGGGCGAGGCGATGCGGTGGGCGGAATCGTGATCATGCGCTTCGGCCAGAACGCCCTCACCACCATCGGGCTGGTCAAGGACAGGATTGCCGAAATCCAGCGGGGGCTGCCCGAAGGGGTGGTTCTCACACCGGTGTACGACCGAAGCGATCTGATCCACCGGGCCATCGAGAACCTCCGCGGAAAACTCATCGAGGAGAGCCTGGTCGTCGCGGCGGTGTGCATCATCTTCCTGCTCCATGCGCGCTCGGCGCTGGTGGCGATCCTCACCCTGCCGCTCGGCATCCTGATGGCCTTCATCGCCATGCGCTGGGTCGGTGTGGGCGCCGATATCATGTCGCTGGGCGGCATCGCGATCGCGATCGGCGCGATGATCGACGCCGCGATCGTGATGATCGAGAACATGCACAAACACCTGGAACGCGCGGTGGAGGCCAAGGAGCGCACCGCTGGGCGGAGCAGTACCGGCAAGTCCCTCGACACCTCGATCCTGACCGCGGCGGAGCGGTGGACAGTGGTGCGGGAGTCGTCCAAGGAGGTTGGGCCCGCGCTGTTTTTCTCCCTGTTGATCATCACGGTGTCGTTCCTGCCGGTGTTCACCCT
The DNA here is from genome assembly GCA_964364615.1 of uncultured Gemmatimonadaceae bacterium. Taxonomy (GTDB): domain Bacteria; phylum Gemmatimonadota; class Gemmatimonadetes; order Gemmatimonadales; family GWC2-71-9; genus SZUA-320. The sequence continues at coordinate 1,462 of CAYINH010000048.1, read as the reverse complement.
CGAAGGGCAGGAGGGGCGGCTGTTCAAGCCGCTCGCCTTCACCAAGACCTTCGCCATGGCGGCGGCGAGCCTCCTGTCGGTGACGCTGGTGCCGGTCACCATGGGACTTTTCATTCGAGGCAAGATCTACCGGGAGCAGGCCAACCCGATCAATCGCTGGCTGATTGCCCTGTACCGCCCCGTCATCACCTTCGTGCTGCGGCGCCGGTGGCCGGTGGTGGGGGCCGCGTTGGTGACTCTCGTGCTTACCGTCATTCCCTGGTCGCGTATCGGAGGCGAGTTCATGCCGCCGCTGGGCGAGGGCACCATCCTGTTCATGCCCACCACCCTGCCCGGCGTCAGCGTGGCGCGGGCGCGCGAGATCCTCCGCACCCAGGACGGCATCCTCAAGAGCTTTCCGGAAGTGGAGCACGTCTGGGGCAAGGCGGGGCGAGCCAATACCGCGACCGATCCGGCGGGGCTCGACATGTTCGAAACGACGATCACCCTGAAGCCGGAGTCGGAATGGCGGAAGGGGATGACCTATGACGGGCTGGTGGCGGCGATGGACTCGGCGGTCCGGCTTCCCGGAATCACCAACGCCTGGACCATGCCGATCAAGGCCCGAATCGACATGCTTGCCACCGGGATCCGCACTCCGGTGGGGATCAAGATCTTCGGGCCCGATCTCGCCGAGCTCGAACGGCTGGGCAAGGAGGTCGAACGGGCGGTGCAGATGGTCCGGGGCACCCGGAGCGCGTTTGCCGAGCGGGCGGTTTCCGGCTATTACCTCGACATCGACATCGACCGTGCCGCCGCGGCGCGCCACGGACTGAACGTGGGAGACGTTCAGACCGTCATCGCCACTGCGGTCGGCGGGATGACCATCACCCAGACGGTGGAGGGTCGCGAGCGCTACGGCGTCCGAATCCGATATCCGCTGGAGCTGCGCGACAACCCGGAGCGGCTCGCCTCGGTCCTGATCCCTATCGTCCATGGAATCGGCAGCGGTGCTCGCACCGGAGGGGGAATGGCGGGAGCCCCGATGGGCGCCCCGGCCCTCGCGAATGGAGGGGAGGCCTTCGTCCCGCTCGGGCAGATCGCCACCATCAGGCAGGTGGCCGGCCCGATGGTGGTGCGTACCGAGGGAGCTCAGCCCACCGCCTGGGTCTACGTGGACGTTGTCGGACGGGACATTGGGGGTTATGTCGCCGACGCCAAGCGGCAGGTGGAGAGCGCCGTGACCCTTCCCGCCGGCTACACCCTGGTCTGGAGCGGCCAATACGAGTACATGCAGCGGGCCAAGGAGCGGATGAAGCTGGTCATCCCCACCACACTCGCCATCATTTTTCTGCTGCTCTATTTCAACTTCAAGAGCGTGGGGGAATCGCTGATCGTGATGCTTTCCCTCCCCTTCGCCCTGGTCGGAGGCATCTGGTTCATCTGGCTGCTCGGGTACAACTGGTCGGTGGCGGTGGCCATC
>CAYINH010000047.1:0-11701 GCA_964364615.1 uncultured Gemmatimonadaceae bacterium | reverse complement strand
CATCCAGCCGTCCGTCGAGGTGGATCCCCCCGGCCCGGCCGGCGCGGAGGGTGGGTACCACAGTCTCCTGTGCCGCCCCGAGGCTTGGGGACAGCGTGAGGAGAAGGAGAAAGGGGACGTGGCGCGCCAAGCTACCGATGCCGAAAAGGACGGCAGAATTGTAGTCCCAGATCCCCAGAAGGCGATTGGCCATCGCGGGTTTTGAAGGAATCTTGCTAATTCGTGTTGCCTAATTATATTGTTATGCACACATAAATCAGGATGCTGCGAGATATGCACCGCGGAGTCGTCGGTTCCTTCCAGCGCGCCGCCCTGGCCGCTGCGCTGGCTCTGGCCGGGTGCGACACCTTGGCCACGGCGGGCCCTCCCGATGATGAGACCCTGGCCGGCCCGATCCCCGGGCTGAGTGGCCCCCAACTGGCCCGCCACCTCGCCGGAGACGCCGAATTCGGGCGGGTGTTCAGCGCCGGGGAAGGACTGGGTCCGATCTTCGTGGCGGCGTCCTGCGAGAGCTGCCACGCGGGCGATGGGAAAGGGCATCCTGCCTTCAATCTCCGGCGATTCGGCCGGACGACAGCCAACGGGTTCGACCCGATGCGCTCAGCGGGCGGACCCCAGATCCAGAATCGCGCGATCCTCCGCTACATCACGGAATCGGTCCCCGGGAGCGCCACTGGCATGGCGGTCTTTACCGCTCCTGCGGTCACCGGACTCGGCTACCTCGAAGCGGTGGACGATCAGGCCCTGCTCGACATCGAGGACCCGAATGACCTGGATGGCGACGGCATCAGTGGTCGGGTTCAGTTGGTCGATGCATCCGATGTCGTCACCGAGATCACTCGAATCGAAGACGTCCTCGACGGGAACGCGGCACCCCGGATTCGGGTGGACGGCCGCTACCTCGGCCGGTTCGGCAAGAAGGCCTCGGCGATCTCCCTCCTGCACCAGACCGTCAGTGCCTATCGCGAGGACATGGGAATCACCAGCGATATTCTCCCCGACGATCCCGTCAACCGGCAGGTGGGTGGGCTTGCCGCCGACGACGTACCCGACCCGGAGGTGCCATCCAGCTCGGTCCAGTCGGTCGTGTTCTATCTCCGCACCCTCAAGGTCCCGCCTCGCCGGAACCTCTCCGACCCGCAGGTGGCCGAGGGTGAACAGCTCTTTCGCGACATCGGGTGCACCAAGTGCCACCTGGCGAGTCTGACCACCGGCCCGTCGTCCCTGGCGGCACTCGATCGGGTCACCTTCCATCCCTACACCGACCTCCTGCTGCACGACATGGGTCCGGAACTGGATGACGGCTACACCGAGGGCCGGGCGACCACCTCCGAATGGCGGACGGCGCCGCTCTGGGGGCTCGGCCTGGCCACCCAGTCGCAGGGAGGGCGAGTCTTCCTGCTGCACGACGGTCGAGCCCGGACTTTCGATCAGGCGATCGAGGCGCACGGGGGCGAGGGTGCCGCCAGTCGGTCCCGTTACCGGGCGCTGGCAGATGGTCTCAAGGAGAAACTGCTCGCATTCCTGAGGTCGCTGTGAACCGGCGCTGCTTTCTCCGGCAGATGGAGGCCGCAGCGCTGGCCGGTGGGGCCGGACTCTCGGCCTCCGGATGCCTGGGCTTCCACTATGTCAATGCGACAATCCGGACCGACCGGGCGCTGGTCCGGCGGGCAGACTTCGGCGACCGGCGCTACGTCCTGGTGGATGTGCCCACGCTGCCGCTGCCGCTCTACGTCTACCGGAACGACGACGGGAGCTACAGCACCGTCAGCACCCGATGCATGCATCAGGGCTGTCAGGTGGAGCCGGTGGCGGGACATCTGGTCTGCCCCTGCCACGGCAGCGAGTACACCAACGAGGGGGCGGTGCTCCGAGGACCGACCCGGTATCCGCTTGACAGGTTCCGGACCGAACTGGATGGCGACCACGTCGTGATCCACCTGGTGGCCTCATGACCGGGGTGCGGGTTGGCCTGCTCGCGGCCTTGCTGGCCGCTCCGACGTTCGCCGAGGCCCAGCCCGACACGGCGTTGGTGCAGGGCGGGATCTATCAACGGCCCTACATTGTGTCGGTCGGCCGGACCGCGCTCGGCGGCTACCTCGAGGCCCATGCTGGGGTGGAACGGATCGATGGGGTCAGTGAAGGCCCCTCGTTCGAGATTCCCCGATTCAACCTCTTTCTCTATTCCCCCTTGGGCCGTCGGCTCCGGGTGACCGCCGAGATCGAGATCGAGGAGGGAGGCGAAGAACTCAAACTCGAGACCGCGCTGGCAGATTTCGTGATCACTCCGTCGCTGGTAGTGCGGGGCGGCGTCATCCTGGTGCCGATCGGAGCGTTCAACGTCAATCACGACGGCCCCCGGTACGACTTCGTGGCTCGGCCACTGGTCGCCACCACCATCATCCCCGCCACCCTCTCCGAAGTGGGGTTCGGCCTGCACGGCCGGCTGGCCCCCGGTCGCCAGGTGATGGTCTCGTACGACCTCTATCTGACCAACGGGCTGCAGGAAGGGGTGGTGCTCAATGGCACCGGGCGGACCGACCTGCCGAGCGGGAAGACCGCCGCGCTGTTCGGGGAGGACGACAATGGCTCGCCGGCCGTCTCGGGCCGGGTGGCGGCCCTGGCACGGTCATTCGGCGAAGTGGGTTTCTCGCATTATCGCGGGGCCTACAACACCTGGAAGATCGAGGGAACGGTGGTCGATGAGGCCCGGAGCTTTGCCATCACCGCGCTCGACCTCTCTACCGCCCTCGGCCCGGTGGAATTTCGGGGCGAGGCCGCCATCGCCACCATCGACCTCCCGGAAGACCTGATGGAGGTGCACGGCAGCCGACAGTGGGGACTCTACCTCGACGCCATGGTCCCCGTCTGGCGCCCCAGGGTCAGGGCCCTGACCGATCCGGTGGTGAGCCTGGGTGTGCGGCTGGACCATGTCGACTGGAACGTGGGTCGATTCCTCAGCACCGGCGAGAACCGGGGGGATGCGGCCACCGGATTGACGCTGGCGGTCTCCTTCCGGCCGGCGGGCGGCACGGTCGTGCGACTCAACTACCGGCTCGGTTCCACCACCGACCTGCAGGGAAATCCCGCGGTCCGTTCGGCGGGATTTGCGCTGGGGTTCGCAACCTACTTCTAACGGCTTCAGCCCGGCAACATACCGCCTCAGCCGAACCACGGGTTGATGGATTAGTATTCTGGCCGATCTCTTGACCGGCGGACCCCATGCCCGACATTGGCGTATTCCATCCCCAGATCGTCCACTTCGTCATCGCCCTGTTCTTCGTGGGGCTGGTCCTCCGGATCGTCTCGCTCACCAGGCTCTTTGCCTGGACCAGGCCCGCCGGCGCCGCCCTGCTGATCGTGGCCGCCCTGGCGGCTGCGAGTGCGGCCAAGTCTGGCGACCAGGCCCATGGACCTGCCGAGCGGATCCCGGGGGCTCGGGAGGCGGTGCAACGTCATGAGCATGACGGCGAACGTGCCCGCAACATGCTCATTGCGATTGCGGTGCTGGAGATTGCGGGCCTCGCCTTCTTCCGGAAGGAGCAGATCCAGCGCGGGATCTACGCGGGGTCGTCGGTGCTGGGGTTGGTGGGTGGGTGGATGGTGTATGAGGCGGCCGAGCACGGTGGACAGGTGGTCTATGAATATGCGGGTGGAGTGGGCACCCGCGGGGGGGATTCCGCCCACGTCCGGCAGCTGCTGGTGGCAGGGCTCTTCCATCAGGCCCAGGCCGACCGGCAGGCGGGTCGCACCGCCGACGCCGCCCGGCTGTTCGACGAGCTGGTGGTCCGGATGCCGGGAGACCTCTCCGTGGCGCTGCTGGGCATCGAGTCACAGCTCAAGGACCGGGGAGATGTCGAGCGCGCCATGGCGGCGCTCGCGACGCTCACGGTCCCGGATGACGACGCTCGTCTGGTCACCCGCAAGGGCCTTCTCCTCGGCGACGCGCTGGTGGCGGCAGGTCAGCCCGATGCGGCCCGCACCGTGCTCAACGGCCTGGCCCAGCGGTTCCCCGAGAGCGGCGCGATCAAGCAGGCCATCGAGCGGCTCAACCAGCCCTGAGGGTGACCACCAAGCCGCGGCAGCTCGCCCTGCTGGCCGCGGCCCAGACCCTGGCCATGGCCACCTGGTTCTCGGCCTCGGCCGTGGTCCCCCAGCTCCGGGAGGAATGGGCCATTGCCGGCGGGCTGGACGCGTGGCTCACGATGAGCGTCCAGTTGGGGTTCGTATCAGGGGCCTTGCTCTCCGCCGTGCTCAATCTTCCCGATCGCATTCCCTCCCAGCGACTGATGGCCTGGAGCACCCTGGTGGCCGGGGCCGCCACCGCGGCACTCGCGGCCTTTGACCTCGACTTCGGGACCGCCGTCTGGCTTCGGGGGGTGACGGGAATGGCGCTGGCCGGAGTCTATCCGCCAGGGATGAAGCTGGTCGCCACCTGGTGTCGCGAGGACCGCGGCTTCGGGATCGGATTGCTGGTCGGGGCGCTGACGCTGGGGTCGGCTCTGCCCCACCTCCTCAACGCGGTTCCGCTCTTCGGGGCCGGAGGAATGCCCCCTTGGCGGCCGACCCTCCTGGCCGCGGCGGGTTCCGCGGTCCTGGCCTCGGCGGTGGCGTTCGGGTGGATCCGGCCCGGACCGCATTTTTCCCAGGCCGCCCCGTTTGACTGGCGGTTCATCGGCCAGGCCGTCTCGCACCGGCCCACGCGGCTGGCCAACTTCGGCTACCTGGGCCACATGTGGGAACTGTACGCCATGTGGACCTGGGTGCCACTCTTTCTGCTGCAGAGCTTCGAGGCGGCCGGTCGGGGCACGGCGGGGGCCCGGCTGGCCGGGTTCGGAGTCGTCGCGGTTGGAGCCGTCGGCGCCGTGCTGGCCGGGAAGGTGGCGGACCGGATGGGCCGGACCGCGGTGGCCACGGCCAGCCTGGTGGTCTCGGGAGCCTGTGCCGCGCTCGCAGGGTTCAGCTACCAGTTCCCGATGGTGCTGACCGGGCTCTGTCTGATCTGGGGCTTCGCGGTGGTCGCGGACTCGGCCCAGTTCAGTGCCGCAGTCACCGAGTTGACCGACCCGCGCTACGTGGGAACCTCGCTCACCCTGCAGACGGCGATGGGGTTTCTGCTGACCCTGGTCTCCATCCGGCTGATTCCCGTGGTGGCCGACCTGGTCGGCTGGCAGCATGTGTTCCTGCTGCTGGTCCCGGGCCCGGTCTTCGGCGTCGTCAGCATGCTCCGGCTCCGAACCCTGCCCGAAGCCACCAGAATGGCGGGAGGGTACCGGTAGGTGGTAGCATTCAAGGAATGATGCCCCTTCGGAACGCCCTGGTTGCGGCCGCCCTGGCCACTGTCGTCCTGAGCGCCTGCGGCGCCACCGGCCCAGCCGTGGTCGGGCCGGCCCCGGTTTCTGTGGGGTATGGAACCAGCGACCTCGCGGCGATCGCCAAGGCCCGGGCCGACAGCGCACGCTACCCGTACACCGTCGCCGACATCTCGTTCATGTCCGGGATGATCAGCCACCACGCTCAGGCAATCCGGATGGCCGGGTGGGCGCCCAGTCATGGCGCCAGTTCATCGATCCGGATCCTGGCGGAGCGCATCATCAATGCTCAGCAGGACGAGATCTCCCTGATGTCGGCCTGGCTCCGGGACCGGCTCCTGCCGGTGCCTGAGCCCAACCCGATGGGGATGAAGATGGTGATGGACGGCGAGGAGCACCTGATGCTGATGCCAGGGATGCTGACCGAGGACCAGATGGGTCAGTTGGACCAGGCCCGGGGGGGCGAGTTCGACCGGCACTTCCTGACCTTCATGATCCAGCACCACCGGGGCGCCGTCACCATGGTGAACGAGCTGTTCAGCCAGAACGGGGCCGGCCAGAACGAGACCGTCTTCAAGTTGGCGTCCGACGTCAACGTCGACCAGGCCACCGAGATTGCCCGGATGGAGAAGATGCTCGCCGCCCTCACGGCAGGGCCCCGCTCACCTTGACCCCTCCCGAATCGACCCCGTCGCACAGCCACCCAGCCCGCATCAAGGATGCCTCCATGTTCCCGGAATGTCTCCACCCCGTGAAGGGACGACGCCTCGCGTCTCCGCTCGCTTCCCTTTCCCTGCTCCTCGGGATGGCCTCGGCAGCCGCCTGTGGTTCATCGTACAGCCAGGCGGCTCCCAGCCAGCCGGCACCGGCCCGGCTGCCGACCGCCGCGCCCAGCCCCGACCCGCGAGTCGGGCTCAAGGCCGGACTGATGGATGCCGGCGAGGCCACCTGGAATCTCCGGGTTCTGTCCAGGACCCCCTCGCCGGAACGGTTCCTTGGAGTCACCAACTCCGATCTGGCCTTCCTGGGCAAGTATGCCATCCAGGGCAACTACAACGGCTGGCAGATCTGGGACATCTCCGATCCGCGGAATCCGACACTCGCCACCGCCTACTACTGCCCGGCGTCCCAGAGTGACGTCTCGGTCTACCGGAACCTGCTGTTCGTGTCGGGCGAAGGACTCACCGGCCGGATCGATTGCGGCGGTCAAGGCGTTCGCGAGGCCGTCAGCAAGGACCGGCTCCGGGGACTCCGGATCTTCGACATCACGGATATCCGGAATCCAAGAAACGTCGGCAACGTCCAGACCTGCCGCGGGTCCCACACCCACACGGTGGTGGTCGACCCCAGGGACACCGAGAACGTCTACGTCTACATCTCGGGCTCGGCCGGGGTCCGGGCAGCCGACGAGCTGCCGGGGTGCAGCCGCGAGGCGCCGGAGAAGGACCCCAATTCCGCGCTGTTCCGGATCGAGGTGATCAAGGTCCCGTTGGCCCACCCCGAGCGGGCGGCGATCGTCAGCTCACCGCGGATCTTCCAGGACCTGGTGGATCCCGCCTCGCACGGCGAGGCACCGGAGGACATCGCGGCCGCCGCGAAGGCCGCCGCCGAGGCGCGTGCCCGTGGGATGTTCACGGCCGAACTGTTCGGTGCCGAGCGGGTGATCCCTCCACAGATGATCAGTCCGATGCTGGACAGCATCGTGAAGGCCCGGAACGGGACCGGCCCGGCGACGGCGGCGGACAGCGCCGTGCTCCGCGCCGCGCTGCCCGGCATCCTGGCGGCTCGGTTCGGTGGCGACGACGCGACCCCCGGGCCACGCCCCGGCCCCACCCAGTGCCACGACATCACCGTCTATCCCGCCATCGGGATGGCCGGCGGCGCCTGCGAGGGCTACGGCCTGCTGCTCGACATCCGGGACCCGGCCAACCCGGTCCGGATTCAGGCTGTGTCGGATGCGAACTTCGCCTACTGGCATTCGGCCACCTTCAACAACGACGGCAGCAAGATTCTCTTCTCCGACGAGTGGGGCGGTGGCGGGGCGCCGAAGTGCCGGGCTACCGACAAGCCGGAGTGGGGCGCGGACGCGCTGTTCACCATTGAGAACGGGAAGATGGTCTTCCGGAGCTACTACAAGATGCTCGCGGCCCAGACCCCGGAGGAAAACTGCGTCGCCCACAACGGCTCGATGCTGCCGATTCCCGGCCGGGACGTGATGGTGCAGGCCTGGTACCAGGGAGGCATCTCGGTCTTCGACTGGACCGATGCCAGCAAGCCCGTTGAGATCGCCTACTTCGATCGCGGCCCGGTGGATGCCACCCGGATGAACATGGGTGGTTCGTGGTCGGTCTACTGGTACAACGGGGTGATGGTCAGCTCCGAAATCGCCCGCGGACTCGACATCGTGGAGCTGACGCCCAGCGGGTGGATGTCTCAGAACGAGATCGACGCGGCCAAGACCGTGCACCTGGACTACCTGAATGCCCAGGGTCAACCCCAGTACATCTGGCCGGCCAGCTTTGCGCTGGCCCGGGCCTATCTGGATCAACTGGAGCGCTCTGGCGGGCTGAGCGCGAGCCGGATCGCGGCGGTGCGGGGCGCACTGGCCGGGGCGGAGCAGGGCTCCGGAGCCGGGCGGCGGGACGCGCTCACCAAGCTGGCGGGCGAACTGGATGACAATGCCGGCGGGTCGCGGGATGCCGCCAAGGTCCGGATGCTGGCCGGAGCGGGGCGGAAGCTGGCAGCAGCCCGGTGATCGGTTGAGGCATCACCTCACCTCCACGAACGCGAACGGGTACGGGCAGCAGCCCTTCCCGGTTGGGCGTTTCGGGGCCCAACGTCTCGATCAGGCGCGGAGATAGTCCGGCCGCCAGTTTCTGATTGCCTGTTTGATCTCCTTCTGTTCGTTGAGCTTGCCGGCGACCACCTGGCGGACCAGTTCGACCACCTCGTCATCCGGGGCGAACCGCAGCGCCACCAGGTGACTGGGTCGCAGGGTCTCGAGCGCTCCCCGCAGGTCGGCCGGGAGTACCCGGGCCAGACGGAGACGTTCCTCCAGCCGGATGACCCGGTCCTGAACCTTGAGGGCCATCAGCCGGGCGGCCAGCAGCACGCAGAGGAATCCGAAGGCCATCACCAACTGCCAGGTCGTGGCGAGCGACGGCGCCTTGACGATCCCGGCCACCGCCACCCCCAGATTGATGGTCAGGATCGGGAAGGCGACGAAATGGTAGAGCGGGAAGTACTTGGGGTGATTGGCATGGTTCTGTGGAGCGCTCATGAAGTCCTCTGAATGGGTGGAAAGGCGAACGGCGGCAGAGCGGCGCGGGTCCGGGGTCAGGCCTCAGCTGCTCGATGACTGCGACGGGACCAGTACCAGTATGCGGGGACCCCCGCAAGCAGGATGCCGGCGCCCACCGCGGATTCCATGGGCGTCTGTCTGATGGCGTCTCCCACCAGATAGATGGCAAACAGAATGAACACCACCGGAGTCACCGGGTAGCCCCACGTGCGGTAGGGACGGACCATCCCGGGCTCCCGATGGCGGAGCCGGATCACCCCGGCCGCCGACATGGCGTAGAACAGGAACGAGACGAACACCACGTAGGTGAGCAGCTGGGTGTAGCTGCCCGTCAGCGTCATCGCCACCGCGATCACCATCTGGGCCGCCAGCGCCGCGACCGGGGTCTGATACCTGGGATGGGCCTTGGCTGCCCAGGGAAAGAACAGTCCCTCCCGGGCCATGGCATAGGGAATCCGGGCGGCGGTGAACACGATTCCGTTGTTGGCGCCAAGGGTCGACACCACAATGGCGAGGGTGATGAACACCGCTCCGCCGGTCCCCAGCAGGACGGTCATGGCGTCCGACGCGACCAGCTCCGACCCGGCCACCCGGTCCGGACCCAGAATCCAGAAATACGCGGCGTTGACGATCAGGTAGAGGGCGATGACGAGCAGGGTCGAGAGAATGATCGACCACGGCAGGTTGCGCTCCGGGTTGCGGATCTCGCTCCCCACATAGGTGGTTTCGATCCAGCCGTCGTAGGCCCACAGCACCGCCACCATCGCCGGACCGAAGGCCAGCCAGGCGGCCCCACCCCCTTCGGGCCACAGCGGCATCAGGTTTCCGGCGCCGCCCCGGGTCAGCGCAAATCCCAGTACCGGAATCGCCAGCAGGGCCAGGATCTTGAGTGAGGTCAGGATGTTCTGGGTCACCGCCCCGAGCTTGACTCCGAACACGTTGAGCACGGTCAGGACCACGATCGACGAGGCGGCGGCCAGCTTGATCCCCCATCCGGAGAGCGGGACGAACACGCTCAGGTAGGTCGCGAACCCCACCGCGATGGCGGCTACGGACGCGGTGTTGATCACCAGGAACGCGCCCCAGCCGTAGAGGAATCCGACCAGTGGACTCCAGGCCCGCCGGAGATAGATGAATTGTCCTCCCGCCTGCGGCATCGCGGCGCTCAGTTCGGCGACGCAGAGGGCGCCACAGAGACTCACCAGCCCGCCCACCACCCAGACCAGCACCGAGGGGCCACTGGAAAGGAACCCGGCGGCGATGGCGCCCGGCACGATGAAGATCGCCGAGCCGATCACCGTCCCGGCGTTGATCATGATGGAGTCGAAAAGACCGAGCTCCCGCCGGAGTTCGCCGGACGGCTGTGTCATCTGATCGATCCCTGGTGATTGGTGAGCCGAAGTGCTCTGCAACTTACCACGTCACCGGGGATATGCCAGCGGCGGCACCCTGGGCCCCCAGCCTCTCCCGGAGTGGTCGGTCTCGTGTACCTTCCAATGACCCTCTCCTCCAGGTACTTCAACCGGACCGACCATGATCCTGATCCCGGCGCCCCTCCGCTTCGTGCTGACTACCGCTCTCGCCTTCACCATCGCCCTGCCGCTGGCGGCCCAGCGCCCGGGGGGTGGCGAGGGATCGGAGGGCGATTCCGCGTCGGGGGCGCCCCGATCCCCGCTGGCCGGGCTCAAGTTCCGGGAACTGGGACCCGCCACCACCTCAGGCCGGATCAGCGATATCGCCATTCACCAGAGTGACGGGAGCACCTGGTATGTCGGGGCCGCGTCGGGCGGGATCTGGAAGACCACCAACGCCGGCACTACCTGGTCTGCGATCTTCGACAGCCAGGCCTCCTACGCGATCGGAGCGCTCGCCATCGCGCCGTCCGACCCGCTCACCGTCTGGGCCGGCACCGGGGAGAACAACAGCCAGCGGAGCGTGGGCTACGGCGACGGGGTCTATCGCTCCGCCGATGCCGGGCGGAGCTGGAAGAACATGGGGCTCAAGAACTCAGCCCACATCGGGGGGATCGCGATTCACCCCACGAACAGCAAGACCGTCTATGTCGCAGCCCAGGGGCCACTCTGGTCGGGTGGCGGAGAGCGCGGGGTGTACAAGACCACCGACGGGGGCATCACCTGGGAGTTGATCCTCAAGGGGGACAGCGACTGGACCGGCGCCAACGAGGTCCATCTGGATCCCCGAAACCCCGAGGTGGTCTACGCGGTGATGTGGCAGCGGTTCCGCCGCCAGTGGGGGTTCATCAACGGCGGGCCTGGGTCCGGGATCCACAAGTCGATCGACGGCGGAAAGACCTGGACCAAACTGAGCTCGGGGCTCCCCAGCGAAGAGCTCGGCAAGATCGGGCTGGCGATCTCCCCGGCCGACCCCAACACGATCTATGCCGTGGTGGAGGCCTCAGCCCGGGGCCGCGGTCTCTACCGGTCCACCGACGCCGGATCGAGCTGGCGGAAGATGAGCTCCTACAACGCGGGGCCTCCGTTCTACTACCACGAACTGACCGCCGACCCGAACGAAGTGGGCCGGCTCTACAGTGTCGACGTCGGGCTGATGATGAGCGCCGACAGCGGCAATTCCTTCACCGGGCTGCCGACCCGGACCAAGCACGTCGACCACCACGCGCTGTGGATCGACCCGGACAACACCAGTCATATGATCACCGGCAACGACGGAGGGCTCTACCAGAGCTTCGATCGGGGCGCCACCTGGCAGTACAGCAGCAACCTGCCGCTGACCCAGTTCTACAAGCTGGCGATCGACAACTCCAAGCCGTTCTACTACGTCTATGGTGGCACCCAGGACAACAACACCCTCGGCGGACCCTCCCGCACTACCGCCAGCCGCGGAATCACCAACGACGACTGGTTCGTGGTGACCGGCGGCGACGGCTTCCAACCGGCGGTGGACCCCGAGGAACCGAACATCGTCTACGGCGAATCGCAGCATGGGGTCCTGGTCCGGCTCGACCGGAAAAGCGGCGAGCGGGTCACCATCCAGCCCCAACCCGAGCCGGGCGATGAGCCGCTCCGGTGGAACTGGGATTCGCCGCTGATCGTCAGCCCACACTCCC
>CAYINH010000046.1:0-11939 GCA_964364615.1 uncultured Gemmatimonadaceae bacterium | reverse complement strand
GAGATCGACAAGATTGCCCGGAAGTCGGAGAACCCGAGCATCACCCGGGACGTGTCCGGCGAGGGCGTTCAGCAGGCCCTCCTCAAGATCCTCGAGGGCACGGTGGCCTCGGTCCCCCCGCAGGGCGGCCGGAAGCACCCGCAGCAGGAGTACATCCAGATCAACACCAAGGACATCCTCTTCGTCTGCGGCGGGGCGTTCGACGGACTGGAGAAGATCATCGAGTCCCGGCTCGGCCGGCAGCTGATCGGGTTCTCCCCGGCCCGGGCCGCAAACGAGCGCCTGGCCGAGGACCCCTTCGAACATGTCGAGCCGGACGATCTCCTGCGCTATGGCCTGATCCCCGAGCTGGTCGGCCGGCTTCCGGTCACCGTGCCGCTCGAGGACCTCGATGAGGACGCCATGGTCCGGATTCTCCTCGAGCCCAAGAACGCGCTCACCAAGCAGTACACCAAGCTGTTCGACCTGGAGGATGTCCGGCTCCGGTTCGAGCCCGACGCGCTGCGGGCCGCGGCCAAGAAGGCCCTGACCCGGAAGACCGGTGCCCGGGGCCTTCGGGCCATCCTCGAGACCGTCATGACCGACATCATGTACGAGCTTCCCGCCCGGGACGATGTGGTCGAGGTGGTGATCACGGCCGAGTCGATCACCGACCAGAAGTCTCCGCTCATCGTCACCGAGCGCCCGCGAGCCAAGAAAGAGGCCTGAGGTCTCTCAGCCCACGCCGCTCGCCGGACTCCCGATCGAGTTCCGGGGCAGCTTCCCGGACCCCGCGGTCGTGCTGCAGCCTGCCCTTCCCGAAATCGCCTTTGTCGGCCGGTCCAACGTCGGCAAGTCCAGTCTGCTCAACGCGCTGGTCGGCCGGCGGGCCCTGGCCCGGGTCAGTTCCACCCCGGGCAAGACCCAGCATGTGAACGTCTTCCAGCTCCCGACCTTCTATCTGATCGACCTGCCGGGATACGGCTGGGCCCGGGCCTCGGCCACCGATCGACGGAGCTTCCGACAGCTGCTGGAGACCTACCTCAAGCGGCGGGAGCGGCTGGCGGGCATCGTCTGGCTGCTGGACATCCGACACTCCCCGTCCCTTGACGATCAGGAGGTCCATGCGGTACTGGTGGAGACCGGACGCCCGACGCTGGTGGCCCTGACCAAGGGCGACAAGCTGCCCCAGGAACGACGGGCCAAGGAAGCCCTGATCCGCGCCAGGGAGCTGGGCATGGGGATCGACGGCCTGGTCGTCACCAGCACCAAGACAGGCGACGGAATCCGCGACCTGGCCGAGAGCGTCCTGGCCGCCGTCGCCGCCGCCCAGGCCACCAGCGACGCATCCCGAGCATGAGCCTGACGCCCAGGGTCTACCGCACGACGCTGATCGCCGAGCCCGGTGACATCGATGCCCTGGGACACGTCAACAACGTGGTGTACCTCCGGTGGGTGCAGGAGGTGGCGGGGGCGCACTGGTTCGCGGCAGCCCCGCCTGAGGCACAGCAAGCCCTGGCGTGGGTCGTGACCCGGCATGAAATCGACTACCAGGCTCCGGCCCTGCTGGGCGACCGGATCACCGTCAGGACCTGGGTCGAGGCCTGGTCGGGAGTGACCTCCGATCGCCATGTCGAATTCCATAATGCCGAGACCGGGCAACTGCTCGCCCAGGCGCGAACCGTCTGGTGCGCCATCGACCCGGCCACCGGACGCCCCAAGCGGTTCGACCAGGCATTGGTTTCCGCCTTTCAGACGGAGTCCGGGAGAGACAGGGGGACAATTGCGTCGGAGTCCTGAATCCGGTTGATTCCCGGCAACGTCCTCGGAGATACCCATGGTTCCACGTCCCCTCCGCCAGCTGAGTGTCCCCGATTCCGTCCAGCGGGCGAACGAGATCTGGCTCGATGAACTCGATGCCGCCCTGTCGGCCCCGGGCGCCAACTGGCCTCAGATTGCCCGGGATACTCTGTTCGACATCTGGCACCCCGGCGCGGGCTCGTACGATCAGATGCTCGACGACCGCCACCTCCCTGCCGTCAGTCGGGCCGCGCTGCTGGCCCTCGATCCGCGGAACGTGACCCTCGAGCCGGAGTACTACGCCGAGGTGGACGAGGCCAAGTTTGCCCGAGTGAAGCCGCTCCTCGTTCTCTGGTACAGCTTCGACCGTTCCCCCATGGGGGGACAGAACGTGGATCTCGGCGTCAGGCTGCGGCGGCTGTTGGCCCCGCGGATCTTTGCCCGATGCGGCCGGAACTTCAAATGCTTCCAGCACACCGAATTCTCCTTCGGCTACAACATGGAGGTCGGGGATGACGTGGTAGTGCACCGGCATGTGCTGCTGGATGACCGGGGTGGTATCGAGCTGGGCGACCGGGTCAGCATCGCCGATTACGCCAACATCTACAGTCACACCCACAGCATCGTCGATCAGAAGGATGTCACCTCAGCCAAGACGGTCCTGGAGGAGGACGTCCGCATCACCTATCACGCGACGGTGCTGGTCGGAGTCCGGGTGGGGCGGAATGGGATGGTGGGAGCGGGGGCCCTGGCCACCAAGTCGGTGCGGCCCTATCACGTCAATGTCGGGATCCCGGCCAAGTCGGTCCGGGTGAAACCCAACGCACCGCCGGAGGCGTACACCACCGAACGGGTGTCCCGGGGAGACTAGTCGGCCGGGGCCTCCACCCGAAGCACGTCTTCCACGGGGCCGGCGTGCCCGGAGGCCAGCAACACGGCGGCATCGGCGAGCGCCCGCCGGATCCGGGGCCAGCCGACCCGCTCGATCGCCTCCGCCAGCGGCAGCCACTCGCTGCGATCATGCTCCACCGACAGCGTCACCGGGTGATCCTCGGGGACCAGCACGGCAAAGGCCGGCACCACCGCGATCCGGTTGACTCGATGCAGGTAGAACTGTTCGACCCGGCTCAGGTTGTACAGTCGGTCGGCCTGGTAGCCGGTCTCTTCGGCCACTTCCCGGCGGGCGGCCGCGACCACGGACTCTCCCGGCCACAGGTGGCCGTGGACTCCCTCCCACGAGCCGGGACTCCGTCCGCCCTCCGCCCGGCGCAGCAGCAACACCTCGAGTCCCGCCCCGCCGTGCCGCAGGAGGTAGACGTCCACCAGGACGACCTGCTCCGGCGCGGGAGAGATCGTCATTCGGGACTCCGCCGCCGCCCGAGCACCGCTTCCAGTCGGGCCGACAGCGCCCGGGCGCGGAACGGCTTGGTCAGGAAATCGTTGGCACCGAGGCGGAGAACCCGCACCTCGTTGTCCTCATCCCCCTTGGCAGTCAGCACGATGACCGGCAAGTCCGCCGTCGAGGGCCGGGAGCGAACCTGCGCCAGGACGCTGTAGCCGTCGAGTCCCGGGAGGTTGAGATCGAGCAGCATCACGTCGGGGGAGTGCCGGTCGAGCATGTCGAGCGCGGTGATCCCGTCGGCCGCCTCGACGATGCGATAGCCCTCCCGTTCCAGGAGATCCTTCATCACCCGACGGAGGTGGTCCTCGTCCTCCACCAGCAACACGCAGCCGCGCTGATCCTCCCCGCTGGTCGTCCCGAGGTCATCGATCAGGTCAAAGGCCAGGGACTCGGCGGACGCCGGGCCCGGCTTGGGGCTCGGCGGTGGGACGGCGATGGTCGGGGCGGCCACCGGCGGGGCGGCGACCGGCACAGCGGCTGGTGCGCCGGAGGCGCTGTGGAATGAGCGCCGGGAGTCGAGTTCGGACGGGATGTCCGTGACCCGCAGCAGTTCCTCAATCGCGCTGTTGCCCTGCCGCACGTGGTCGAGGCCACTCTCGAACAGCGACCGCATCCCCCCGGCCCGCGCCGCCCGGCCGATCCGGTCGGAGGTGGCCATCCCCCCGATCAGCCCTTCCAGCTCGATCGTCATGCTCAGCAGTTCGACGATGGCGAACCGCCCACGGTATCCGGTCTGGGTGCACTCCTTGCAACCCACCGGCTTGTAGAGCAGGGTCCCGGCCGGGATGAAGGACTGGACGTGGGCCGGGATCGGGAGGTCCGAGACCTCCTTGCAGACCGGGCAGAGCCGACGGAGGAGCCGCTGCGCGATGACGCCGCGGAGCGCGGCGGAGATCTTGTACGCCTCGAGCCCCATGTCGAGCAGCCGAGTCACCGAACTTGGAGCATCATTGGTGTGGAGGGTCGACAGCACCAGGTGACCGGTGAGCGCCGCCTGCACCGCAATCTGCGACGTTTCCTTGTCGCGGATTTCGCCGACCAGCACCACGTCGGGATCCTGTCTGAGGATGGACCGGAGCGCGGAGCCGAAGGTCAGGCCGGCCTTTTCGTTGACCTGGACCTGCACGATGTTCTGCCCGAGCCGGTATTCCACCGGATCCTCGACCGTCACGATGTTGACGCCTTCGTTCTGAATCTCCTGAAGGCAGGCGTACAGCGTGGTGGTCTTTCCCGAACCGGTCGGCCCGGTCACCAGGATGACCCCCTCCTTGGACCGGAGCATCCGCGCCATCGTCTCCCGATCGTCGGCGGAGAACCCCAGGGAGGCCAACTGAAGCACGGTCGCCTTGGTGTTCAGGATCCGGATCACGACCTTCTCGCCCAGGGTGGCGGGCAGGCTGGAAATCCGCAGATCCACCGGGTTGCCATTGACGGCGACTCGGGCCCGTCCATCCTGCGGGCGCAGCCGGTCGGCGATGTCCATCCCCCCCATGATCTTGATCCGGGAGATCAATGGGATCCCCGCCCCGCGCGGAATCTTCATGACCTGGCGGAGCACCCCGTCGATCCGGTAGCGGACCACCACCCCGCCCTCGACCGGTTCGACGTGGATGTCGCTGGCCCGGCTCATGACCCCATCGGCCAGCATGGTGTCGACCAGCCGGATGATCGGCCGCTGGGCCGCCTCCTCGGCGGAGACCGCCTCCTCCTCCTCCTCCACGACCGCGGTGACCTCGCTGTCGGTGCCCATCCCCGCGAGCAGCTTGGAGACGACATCCTCGCGGATGTACAGCTCGTCGAGCTTCTCCCGGATCCGGGCCGGCGAACAGAGCATCGTCCGTACCTCCCGACCGGTCGCGAACGCGAGCATCTTCTCGGCATCGATGTCGAATGGATTGGCGGTCGCGATCTCGAGCTGATGCTCATGCACCCGGATCGGAAGGATCACGAACTTCCGGACCAGCGATTCGGGGACCTCTTGCCGGATGGACGGGTCCAGCTGGGAGAGGTCGGCGACGGGGAGGTGAAATCGGCGGGCCACGGCGGACAGGATCGCCTCATCGGTCAGCAGCTTGCGCTGCACCAGGGCTTCCCACAGAGAAATCTGCCGATCCGCCCCGAGCGAACGGACCGTGGCCAGCTGCTCTTCGGTCAACAGCGACGCGACCGAGGGAACCAGCCATTCATCGGTAAACTGCATGAGCCTCTTTCTGCGCGGTGACGTCGGCCGCCCGACGGATCACTGGAAGCTAGGCCGCCGGGGCATTCCGGGGTAGCCGGGCGAACTCAGAGGATCGGCCACCACCCCGGGGCCGCATCGACCACGATCCCGATCCGGCCCGATCGGAGGGCCCATCCCGCTTCGATCCGGACCAGCCCGAAGAACAGTTCCGCGGCCACGCCGATCACCGGCCGCACGCCGCCGTCAGTGCGCCACGCATCCACCGGGCTCTGGCCCCCCGCCCAGCCGAGCGCGGCAAAGGGCCCCAGGGTGACGGGATCCTTGAGTGCCGGGTAGGACCCCAGCCTGGGGAACGGGACCCGGGCCCCCAGCACCCAATCCACCCGTCCGAGCAGCAGGGCCGTGCCCCCCCACGCCCGGAACGGCTCGCCTGGCAGGGTGCCGCGACCACCCAGGGTGAACAGCCGGTGGGGCGGTGGTGTCCCCACGGTGCCCCCAGCCTGGCCCCGCAGTTCGAATCGGCCGCCGGGTGCCGGAAGCACGCCCTGGATCCGACCGCGCCCCTGCCCGTAGTCTCGACCCCCGAGGCCGCCCTCCAGATCAATCTCAATCCAGGCGCCGCGCCCGGCCGTGCCGACCGACCCCGCGAGCCCGGTCCGCAGCGTCGCGATACCCCCGGCACCCAACGCGGGATTCGGCCGGTAGCTCCCCGAGGCGGGAGACGCGGTGCTCTTCAGACTGGTGGACGACTCCACACCGAGTCCGACTCGCCAGGACCCCCGGCTGCCGAGTCCGGACAGCCAGGTGGCCTCGGCCCGATCAATCCGGACATAGTCGCCATGGTCCGCCCCGCCCTCCTGGGCCAGCACCGAGTTGAGGGTTCGGCTGATGATGGGCCAGTCGGACAGATCCCGCACCGTCCGGTCCGTCCTCAGCACCAACTGTCCCCCGACAGATCCCAGTTCGGCCCCGACTCCACCCTGCACGGCCCCGTCCACCGTGGCCACCTGAATTCGAGGACGCAGCACCAGGGCGCTGAGCGGTCGGAGGACGAGGCCCACTCCCAGCGCCAGCCCCTGCACCCGATTGACCAGGACGAGATCACTCAGCGACCCGAGGGCCGGCTGCGCCGGTGGCCGGGGCCGCAGATCGGCCCGGTTGAGCCATGAAGCAACCTCCCGCTCGATGGCGCCAAGCTCCACCCGTTGGGCACCTTCCCGAGCCCGGGCGATCACCCTGTCGAGCGGTTCATCCCAGAGGCCTCCCTGAACCGCCGACCGGAGGCCGCCGTACGGTCCGCCCAGGAAGGTCCCGTCAGGAATGGCCGCCCCGAATTCGTAATCCCCGATTTCCCACTCCGTTCTGATCACAGTGGTCACCGGGAGGTCCAGCCAGGACGTCCCCCGGGTGATCTCCAGCCGTTGCCGGAAGGGGAGCCAGTAGCGCTGATCGAACCACGCCGATTCGAGATCGACCGCGATGGTCTCCAGCCCAGGCTGGCGGTAGGCCGCCGCGGTGAAGGTGAACCGGAATCGCACCAGCGCCCCGGTGGCCATGTCGAGATAGAGTGCCCCGACCACCCCGGGCTGATCCCCGTTCCTGGGCCGGACCTGCACCACCCGGACCCGGACCCGGGCCCCGCCACCCTCCACGACCAGGGAGTCCCCCGCGGCATAGTCGTAGACCGCGAGGCCGGCGGGAGAGAGAGGGTGGATCAGGTCCCGAATCTCATCACCCTCGCCCAGCCGGATCAGGGGTCCGAAGGCGTCGGGGATGATCCCCAGGTGGTCGCGGTGATAGCGGACGTTAGTCGGGAAGTCGGTCCGCTCCCGCCAGCCCAGGATGATCTGCTTGCTCTGGTTCGGGGCCCGCCAATACACTTCCACCTCCAGCTGGTCGGTCTTCAGCAGGCGGGGCGGGGACAGCGGGTCGGATCCGATCCGGCTCAGCAGCAGCACCGTCCCCCGGGCGCGGCTCACCATCTGGCGAAGGTCCGGGTCCCCCTGGGCCGCGGTACGACGGGCGACCGCCCGCTCGACCACGGCCATTGCGTCCGGTCCGTTCCAGTCCTGGGCGAGGAGGTGTGAAGTCGAACCCGTCAGGCAGGCGCACAGCAGGAGAGCACGCATCGGTCGGGTAATATCCCGGTCCCCGTGGTGGTGGGCAACCATTCTGGTGACCGGGTGTGCCGGTTCGATGGCCCCGGTGGTGGTGGATCCGACCGCCACCCCCCGCTCGCCGCCGCTTCCGCTGGCAGGTGTGCTGGTGCTCGAATCCTGGGGTGCTCCCGCAGAGGACACCGTCGTGCGGTTCCCGGCCGGGGCGGATCGGGTGATCCTGCTGCGGCGCGGCGCGCCCGACAACAACCTGTTCGCCCGACTGGTCTTCCCGGCTGGTTCGATCACCGCGGCCCGGGGCGACACGATCACGCTCCGGATCCGGCCCCGCGCAGGCGTGTTCGGGATCGACCTCAACAGCGAGGACCGATTCAACAGCGGTGCCCAGATCGCGTTCAGCTATGGCCTCCACTTCGTGGCACCGGCCGGAGTGCGCGCCGCCTACGGCAACGACTACCGGTTCGAGCGATATCTGGCCGTGAGCCGACTGGGCCCTGATTCCACCGTGGTCTTCCTCGACAGCTACCGCATTGCCTCGGATGTACTGACGGCCCCCATCTCCGGGGTGGGAAGCTATCTCGTCGCGGCGCCACGCAGTGCGCCCCGCTTCCGGAGCCTCGCCTGGTGAACACCCTCCAACTGCAACACCTGAGCGGCCCCCTCCGGTTTGCGATCGGCCCCCATCGACTGGTGCTGGGCCGCGCCCTGTCCTCCGACCTGCTGGTCGCCGACCCGGCCGTCTCCCGCCGGCACGCCGACCTCCGGCTCGATGGCGACGCCCTGCTGGTCCGCGACCTCGGCAGTTCGAACGGCACCAGCCTCAACGGCATCCGGATCACTGAAGCCCTCGCCCGACCGAACGATGTCCTCGCCTTCGGCACGGTGAGTTTTCGGGTCGAGGCCCAGGCCGAGCCGGCCGCCTGGGACGAGCAGCTCCCCGGCGGCACCGACCTGCGCCCGCTGACCGACCTGCTCCCGACCCGGGGGCAGGACCGCGAGGCCCGGACCCTGGCCCGGCTGCTGGAGGTGGCCGCCGATCTGTCGGGACCGATGCCGGTGGCCCGGCTCTGTGAGACGGTGGCCGAACTGGCGTTCGATCAGGTCGATGCCGACCGGGTCGTCGTGCTGCTCGGGACCGAGGGTGGCTTCCCGGGGCCTGTGGCCTGGCGGAACCGGATCGGAAGCACCGCACCACGAGTGCCGAGGATCATCGTGCAGCAGGCGCTGGACGACGGGGTGCCGGTGATCACCGAGAGCGCCACCGAGGACGACCGGCTCCAGAGCGGCTCGGTCCATCTGGAGGCGGTTCGGAGCGCCCTCTGTGTCCCGTTCCAGGATGGCGAGGGTCGGACCTTTGGCGCCCTGTATGCCGACACCGTGCAGCGGACCGTCCCGTTCGATGAAGATGACGCCCGGGCCCTGCAGGCGTTTGCGGGCCTGGCGGCGGCGGCGATCGCCCGGACTCGATTCGCGGCCGAGGCCGCCCGGGAACGGGAACTGCGCACCGGGTACGAACGGTTCCTGGCCCCGGAGGTGGCAGAGCAGATCGCGAGTGATGGAGGGGCGCTCGCGCTGGCGGGGGCTCGACGGGAGGTGGCCATCGTGTTCGGCGATCTCCGGGGCTTCAGCCCCCTGGCCGAGCAGCTGGCGCCGGAGCAGGCCGCCGCGGTGCTCACCAGCTGGTTCACGATCGTGTCCGAGGTCGTCTTCGACCAGGGTGGCACGCTCGACAAGTTCATCGGTGACGGGTTCCTCGCCGTCTGGGGTGCTCCCCTGCCCCGGAGTGACGCCGCCGATCGGGCCCTGTTTGCCGCCCGGGCCATCCGGGAGGCGGTCCACCGGCTCCGGGAGAACGAGGGCGTCGTCCTGCGGGCCGGGTTCGGGCTCAGTTTCGGCGAGGTCTTCGCGGGGAATGTCGGCAGCGAGCGACGGCTGGAATACACCGTGGTCGGGGATCCGGTGAATGTCGCCGCGCGGCTCTGCGAGATGGCGGGAGCGTCGGAGATCCTGATGACCGGTGCGCTGGTGGCCAGACTCGCCGACCGGACCCACATCTCCGAGCCGGAGCCGGTGTCGCTCCGGGGCCGGTCCGCGACCGTCGAGGTGGCCAGCGACCGGAATGGAGCGGGGAAAGGCGGCTAACCGCCGAACCGGTACGGATGGCCCGCCCGGGCCAGGAGTTCCAGGACCTTTCGAAGAGGGAGACCCATCACCCCGAAGAAGTCTCCCTCGATCCGTTCGACCAGCACGGCGCCACAGCCCTGAACCGAGTAGGCCCCCGCCTTGTCCATCGACTCGCCCACCGCCAGATAGGCCCGGAGGGTGGCCTCGTCGGCCGCGGCGAACCAGACCCCGGTCACATCATGGGCCTCATGGAGTTCACCCTCGGCCAGCAGGGCGACCGCGGTGATCACCTCGTGACGCCGGCCGGCCAGTCGCCGCAGCATCGCCACGGCGGCTGCCTCGTCGCTCGGCTTTTCGAGGATCTCTCCGTCCACGACCACGATGGTGTCGGCCCCGAGCACGAAGGCTCCCGTCACCGCTCGGGCCTTGTCCCGGGCCAGCCGTTGGGCGTAGGCCAGAGGGGCTTCGCGCGGCAGCGGGATCTCCTGGATGTCGGCCGCCTCCACCCGGATCGGGATGCCGAGCATCTCCAGCAACTCTCGCCGACGGGGGGACCGGCTGGCCAGGACCAGCGGCTGTGGCAGACTCATCCGCGCTCGGCTTCCCGTTCCAGGAGCAACGTGACGGGCCCATGGTTGACCAGCTCCACCGCCATGAGCGCCCCAAACTCGCCGGTGGCCACCGTCAGGCCCCTGGCCCGGAGGGCCTCGACAAAGGCCTGGTAGAGCGGAGTGGCCTCCTCCGGGCGGGCCGCGCCGATGAACGAGGGCCGCCGACCCCTGGAGGCGTCGCCATACAGGGTAAACTGGGACACCACCAGCACAGCGCCGCCCGTGTCCACCAGCGAGAGGTTCATCTTCCCCTCGGCATCCGCGAAGACCCGGAGCCCGGCCACCTTGTCGGCCATCCAGTCAACTTCTGCAGTGTCATCACCTTGGGTAAATCCCACCAGAAGGCAGGCCCCCGCGCCGATCTGACCGAGGATCAGGCCGTTTGCCGAGACCGCCGCCCGGGAAACCCGTTGATAGACCACGCGCATGTCCGAAGATAAACACCTTGTCCGAGGGGCCACGGGGCACCAAATTGAGTGTTACCCCATGACACCCATTGCCATCACCTTTCCGAACCGCGATCCGGCGGGCTTCACCGACGCCGTCAAGGCCAGAGTGGAGGAGTACTTCGCCTCCCGAGGGCTGGCCAGGACCGCCACCCCCGGCATGGTCCTCAAGACCGTGCTGCTACTGGTGATGACCTTCGGCTCCTATGCCCTGATCCTCAGCAACCGCTTGCCACCCCTGGTCATGCTCGGCCTGGCCGTGGTGATCGGAGTGGGCTTTGCCGGGTTGGGGTTTGCGGTGGCCCACGATGCCCTGCATGGCGCCTACTCCCGTTCCAAGCGGGTCAACGCCCTGCTGGGCCGGGTCTTCGACCTGCTGGGCGCCAACGGGTACATGTGGCAGATCACCCACAACGTCATCCATCACACCTATACCAACATCGAGGGGGTCGACGAGGACCTCACGGTCTCTCCCCTCCTGCGGCTTTCTCCCTCCTCACCGCTGTGGGGAATCCACCGGTTCCAGCACCTGTACGGCTTCCTGGCCTATGCATGCTCCACCATCTTCTGGGTCTTCGTCAAGGACTACAGGTACTTCCTGAAGAAGGATCTCGGGCCCTACCAGGACAAGAAGCACCCGACCGGTGAGGTCGTGGACCTGCTGGTGATGAAGGCCATCTTCTACGGCTGGTCGATCGTGATCCCCCTGCTGGTCCTCGACATCCCGTGGTGGCAGTTCGCCATCGGGTACCTCGCGATGCACCTGACCGCCGGATTGATTCTCGGCGTGGTGTTCCAGTTGGCCCATGTGGTCGAGGGTCCCGACTTCGCGAACCCCGACCTCGAAGGACGGATGGCCGATCCCTGGCTGATCCATGAGATGAGCACCACGGCCAACTTCGGTCGCGACAACTGGCTCCTCAATCAGTACGTCGGCGGACTCAACTTCCAGGTCGAGCACCATCTCTTCCCCAAGACCTGCAGTGTGCACTATCCCGCCATCGCCCCCATTGTGGAGGCCACGGCCCGGGAGCACGGGATCCCGTACCACGCGCACCCGACCCTCTTCGCCGCGATCAGGTCCCACTTCCACATGCTGCGCCGGTTCGGCCAAGGGGCGTGGCGGGACCGGGCGGTGAGCGCCCCGACCCCCGTCTCCGTCTAGCGGACAGCCGCGAGAAGGCCAGAACACACGAGGGGCGGGCCCCAGGGGGCCGCCCGCCCCCCATAAGGGCCCCCGGGCGGCGTTTGGGCGGGGGCCGCCGTGGGGAGCGCAGG
>CAYINH010000045.1:0-11969 GCA_964364615.1 uncultured Gemmatimonadaceae bacterium | reverse complement strand
GGTGTAGATCTAGGTCGACCACGTATAATTAAAAAAAAAAAAGAGCATCAGGTTGACCCCGGTCAGGACGGTCCAGCCGTGAGTCCGGAGCAAGCTGCCCACCGCAGCCGTCGAGTCCAGGTCGAACATCACCCCGGCCCCACTCCCCACACCCACCACATTGCCGGCCAGGACCGTCAGCATCAGGACGGTCGGGATCACGATCTCATTGGCCGGAATCGCGACCACGTACGCGAGCAGGATGACGCCGTTGAGCCCGAGCAGGAAGCCGAACGGCTGGAGCCCGTTGATCGCGTGGACCGCGAGGCTCACGTCCCCGACCCGGAAGTTGGAGATCAGCCAGATCACCGCCCCGGCCGGCGCCGCGAAGACCACCGCGCGCCAGAGGACGATCAGGGTCCGATCGATCAGCGAGGTGTACAGCGTCTGCCAGAGCCGAGGGGGACGGTAGGGCGGAAGCTCCAGGCTGAAGGTGGTGGCCTCACCCCGAAGGACGGTCCGGGTGAGCAGCCAGGAGGCGAGGAACATCATGGCCACCCCGAGCAGGGAGATCCCGACCACCGCCCCGGCGGCCACCAGACTGGCCAGGTGGGGAGGCGCCAGGGTGCCGAGAAAGATCGAGGCGATCAGGATCTGGGTCGGCCAGCGACCGTTGCAGAGCGAGAAGTTGTTGGTGATGATCGCCACCAGGCGCTCCCGGGGACTGTCGATCACCCGGGTGGCGACCACGCCCGCGGCGTTGCAGCCGAAGCCCATGCACATGGTCAGCGCCTGCTTGCCATGGGCGCCCACCCGCTGGAACATCTCATCGAGATTGAACGCCACCCGCGGCAGGTACCCGAAGTCCTCCAGCAGGGTAAAGAGCGGGAAGAAGATCGCCATCGGGGGGAGCATGACCGCCACCACCCACGCGGTGGCCAGGTATACGCCGTCGATCAGAAAGCCGCTCATCCACCACGGCATGCCGACGCTGCCTGCCGCGCTCATCAGCAGGGGATGGGCCTGATCGATCAGGATCGAGGCCAGAAAGGCGGAAGGCACGTTGGCCCCCGCAATCGTCATCCAGAAGACGCCGGCCAGGATGAGGCCCATCAGCGGGAAACCGAAGGTCCGGCTGGTCAGCAATCGATCGAGGTTCCGATCGAAAGCGAACCGGGCTCGTTTGACCCCGCCCAGCCGGGTCGCCGCAACCAGTTCCTCGGCGGCCGAGTAGAGGCGCTGGGTGATTCGGTCGTGGAAGTCGACAGGCAGCGACCACCGAAGGGTCCGGGCCCGGGCCATCACTCCCTCGACCGCCATCGTGATCTCCGTGTCGCCCAGGGCCGAGGCCCAGGGTTCCGCATCGCCCTCCCGGGTCCAGAAACCGATCTCCCCGCTGACCAGTGCCGCCTCGATGCGCTCGTCGGCGTTGAGGAGTCGGAGCGCCACCCACCGGGCATTGGGAAGTCCGGGAAAGGCCTCTTCGATCACCGGCACCAGATCGGCGATGGCGGATTCCACCGCCGCGTCGTGTCGCGGCACCCGATAGGGAGTGGGGCGGATCGCCTGGGTCGCCACGGCATGGATCGCGTCGAGCAGTTCAGGGAGGCCCTCCCGCTGCCGCACCGATGCCGGGATGACCGGAACGCCAAGCCGTTGTTCAAGCGCCTGGACGTCGATCCCGATCCCGTGCCGGCGCGCCTCGTCCATCAGGTTGAGGCAGACCACGACGCGGTCGGTGATCTCGAGGACCTGCAGCACCAGGTTGAGGTTCCGCTCCAGCCTGGTCGCGTCCACCACCACCACGGTCACGTCGGGATCGCCAAACAGGATGAAGTCCCGGGCAACCTCCTCGTCGGTACTCCCCGCCTGGAGTGAGTAGGTCCCCGGAAGATCGATCAGTCGGGCCTTGAGTCCGGCGTGCTGGAAGCCACCCTCCGCCCGGGCCACCGTCTTTCCGGGCCAGTTGCCGGTGTGCTGCCGCAGCCCGGTGAGGGCATTGAAGACGGTGCTCTTGCCGGTGTTGGGATTGCCGGCCAGGGCGACGAGGTAGTCCCAGCCGTCGGGACTGATCCCCAGCTGGACCAGGTTGGCGGCCCGGCTGGCGCTGCAGCCGCGGCAGCCGGGCGCCGGGTCGGGGGAAATTACCGGAAGGGCGACGCTCATGCCGCCGCTCCCTCAGAATCTTCCGCCGGCCGGACCAGAATCTGGGCCGCCTGTCGGCTCCGCAGGGCGATCATCGCCCCGCGGATGTCATAGGCGATCGGGTCGCCGGTTGCGCTCGACATGACCGCGCGAATCCGGGTCCCCGGTACCACGCCGAGATCGAGCAGGCGGCGCCGCTGGGGACCCTGACAGGTCGGGGCGAGATCCACCACCTCGACCACGCCACCCAGGGCGGTATCGGCCAGAGTGGGGTGGTGCTGTTCCGGCTCGGGCGCCGGGCCGCTGTGGGCCACGACCTCCACGTTGGCGGCCAGAATCCCGTCCAGTACCTCTTCTCGACCGTCGGTCACGAACCGGACCCGGGAGGGACCCGACTCCAGCACCCGCAACGTCATCCCCGGCGCGAAGCCGCGGGCGACCAGTCGGTCGTAGATCTCCCGCGGTTCGTCTTCCATGTGGGTAATGCGAACGAGGGTCCCTTCGTCCACCCCCGGCAACGGAATTCCTACCGGAGCAGGCAGTACTCCTGCCGCGCTGGGAATCGGATCGCCATGGGGGTCGTACAGCGGGTGCCCCATCCGGGAGGCCAGCCGCTCCGTCTCCGCTTCGGACAGGAGGTGCTCTTCCCGTTCGGCGCGCTCATGCCATTCCTCGGCAGGGACACCGGTCCGATCGGCGAAGTACTTCTCCAGCAGACGGTGGGTGCGGAGCAGCCGGAGGGCGTAGTTGCGCCCCTCCTCAGTGAGCCGATGCCCCTGCCCGTCGGGTCCGGAGAGCCCGAGCCGCTTGAGGCGGGTCAGCAGAAGCACCGTCCGGGCCTGGGAGATCTCCAGGGCACCGGCCACACTCTCGGTGGTACAGGGGAGACCCATGCTCTCGCAGTGGATCAGGTGCTTGAGAGCATCCTCCACCCGGACCCGTTCGGTCAGCCGGACGACCCGGAGCAGCCGAGCGACGATTCCCCAACGGGGCCAGGCGAGCAGCACCAGCGCCCCGGCTCCGAGCAGGAAAATGACCAGGGCGAGACCGGGTTGTGGCATGAGACAGGATAATATTAGGTGTGACTAATTGTCAATCTTCTTCGAGCAAGGCCAGGATGGGAGTGAGAATCCGCTCGGTCATCCCCCAGACGACCCCTTCGGGCAGCCGGTAGCCCTGGCGGCTCAGCCGGAAGCCACGGGCCTCCACGGGATAGGTGTCGTACGCCCCGGGCACGAGCAGGGAATCAAGGTCGACCCACCGGGCGGCGGCGACTTCCGAATTCAGGCTCAGGGCCGGCCGACCGGCAACCTGAAAGACGAAGGGGCGCACCAGGATGGCCGGCAGCAGCTGGGTAGTGGGGGCCAGGTCATCGAGCGCGCCGAGGAGGGCCGCCGCGGAGAGATCCACCCCGACCTCTTCCAGGGTCTCCCGGACAGCGGTCGCCAGCAGGTCGGGGTCCTCCTGCGCCCTGCGGCCACCTGGCAGTCCCATCTGACCCGACCAGGGATCCGCCGGGTGCTCGGCTCGGCGAATCAGCAACAGGGCGTCGGGGTCGGGGGCCCAGATCAGGGCAACCGCCGCCTCGCGTCGACCGGTCGGGTCCGCAACCGTCGGGCTTCGGGAGGCCAGCCGCTGGGTGAGCCGGAGGAGTCGGCTCATTCGAGACTCCGGGAAAAGTGGGTGATGGTGGCGTCGAACACCCGCTCCATCGCGGCGGGCCGGCCACTGAGCGGATGGGTCGCTCCATAGGTGTGTCCGCCTCGCTCGAGCATGAGCGATTGGGCACGGGGGGCGGCCGCGGCAAGGGCCTTCCCTTCAGCAATTGGAATCGTTTCGTCATCCTCGGCGTGGACCAGGAGCCAGGGCACGGTGAGCCGGGCGGCCGTGGCCACGATGTCGTATCGCGCCTGGTGTGCCTCGATATCGTCGAGCACATCCGGATAGACCGGCAGCACCTCTCCGGTCCGCTGGTTCGTGACATCCAGATAGCCGCGCTCCCGCCAGATCCGGCGGGTCGTCCCGGGCCACCGGTCTACGGTGCCGATGGCCGACCAGGTAGCCAAGGCGCGAACCACCGGCAGTTCGGGGGTGGTCAGGATGGAAACCCCTCCTCCCCGGGAGTGTCCCAACACGCCGATCGTGGTTGGCGTCGGTCCAAGGGCTCCACCGGCCAAGGCGGAAACGACCGAAGTGAGGTCGGCGATCTCTCCCGAAAACGTGAAGCGACCGAACCGTTCGGGCCAGGCGAAGCGACCCTCGTCATCCACCCCGGAACCGCTCGAGTTGTAGCTCACGGCGGTGAATCCCGCGCGGGCCAGGCGCTCGCTGAACGGCGGGAACATCCCCCAGTCCTTGAACCCCTTGAACCCGTGGAGCACCACGACGGCCGGCCGGGGTGAGGCGTCACCCGGGGCGCGCACGTCGACCAGCAGGTCGCCGAGGGTGCCGGCCAGGCGGTGTTTCTCCAGAATCGGCGTTGCCATTAACTTCCCATCATTCCCTTCAAGACTGGAGACGGCGTGCGCGCCTCCCCCCCAACGTTGGTGGCGGCCAGTAAAGCCATCGCGACCCAGCGCGAGGCCATGCTCGCCCGCTG
Source organism: uncultured Gemmatimonadaceae bacterium (assembly GCA_964364615.1). Lineage (GTDB taxonomy): Bacteria > Gemmatimonadota > Gemmatimonadetes > Gemmatimonadales > GWC2-71-9 > SZUA-320. The sequence goes on along the minus strand of CAYINH010000045.1, from coordinate 7,246 downwards.
GAGCGAGTGGCTCGGCGAGCGGCTGAGTACTGCCCCCGTCGTCAGCCGGGATCTGGTTGAGCACGAACTTGGCGTCATCCTCGACGTCCTGACCGTCATGGTCGGCCCGCTCCGGCGGGAGGTCAAACATATCTGGAGTGGGGTCACCGATCACTACGGCCGGCTCGCGGCGACCCGGGGCCTCGCGGCGGGAGAGGTCGTTGAGGAGCTGCAGTACCTTCGGGAATTGCTGATCCGCTACCTGGCTCCCGCCATCGCCGCCCTCCGGCCGCGGCAGGGAATGGCCCTGCTGCTCCGGCTCAACCGACTGGTGGACAAGGGCGTCGCTGCCGCCGTCGCCGGCTACACCGACGTGCTGGTGAGCGGGCTGATCGCGCGCGCTGGTGACGATCCCTCCGATGAAACCGTGGCCATCGACCCGGATGCGGTGCGGGCCGAGCTGGAGGACTTTGCCCGAGCCCTTCAGGCCATCACCGGCAACGGGACCCACGGTACCTGACCTGTCAGAGGCGCTCGCGACCTGGTGGCCGGTGTTGCCCTGGGCAGCCGCCCTGTTGGTCCTGCTGCGGCTTCGCCGACTGACTCCCAGCCTCGATCGCACCCCGCCACGCGGCGACATCCCGCTCAGCATCATCCTGCCCGCTCGCAACGAGGCCGCCAACATCGAGGCGGTGGTCTGCAGCATTCTCCAATCCAGCTACCCGAACTTCGAACTGATCGTGGTCGATGATCAGTCGACCGACAACACGGCGGAGCGGGCCCTGGCCACCGGAGGTGCCGACCAGCGTTTTCGACTGGTCCGCGGAGTCGATCCGCCGAGCGGGTGGTTCGGCAAGCCCTGGGCCTGTTGCCAGGGCAGCCAGGTTGCGACCGGTGAGCTGCTGCTGTTCACCGATGCGGACACCTGGCACCACCCGGCGCTGCACGGCCGCGCGGTGGGTGAACTGGTCGCGCAGCAGGCGGACATGCTGTCGATCCTCGGGCGGCAGGATTGCGTGACCTTCTGGGAGCAGGTCGTCATGCCCCAGGTCACGGTTCCGCTGGGGCTCCGGTATCACCCCGAACGGATCAACCGGGCACGGCACGTCCGGGACCTGATTGCCAATGGTCAGTTCATCCTGGTCCGCAGCGAAGCGTACCGCTCGGCGGGCAGCCACGAGGCCGTTCGGCATGAAGTGGCCGAGGACCTGCGCCTCGCCCAGGCGTTCTTCCGGACCGGGCACCGGGTCAGGGTGGTCTTCGCCCTAGACTCATTCCGGACCCGGATGTACTCGGGGCTGGCCCATCTGGTGGAAGGCTGGACCAAGAACGTGTACCTCGGAGGTCGGGCCTCGTTCCCCGAAAGCCCGGTGCTTCAGGCACTGGTGCCTGTCGCACTGCTCGCCAACACCGCGTTCTGGACCACGCCGCTGGCGTGGCTGGTCCTGAGCCCTGACCCCCGCTCGCTCGCCGCCTACGGATTCGGGGTGCTGTTCTGGCTGGCGGTTGCGCTCGGGATGGGCACCAGGCCGTGGACCGCGCTGCTCTACCCGCTTGGCGCCGCGGTGATGGGTTACATCACCGTGCGGTCCCTGCTCCGGGGGGGGCGCCAGGTCGAATGGAAGGGCCGGACCTACGCCCCCGGGGCCGATCAGTTTCTGCGATGACCCGATGATCGAACTCGCGATCTACCTTGTCACCCTGGTGGCCGTCGGCGTGCTGGCGGCACCGGTCGTCCGCCGACTGCCGGCCCCGGCGTGGTACCTCCGCGCCCGGGACCGAGGCCGTCCGGGCATTCCGGTGGTGACCGCTCTCGGCTCCCTCCTGTTGCTGGGCCTCCTCTGGCACCTCGGGGAACAACGCGGGGTAATCGGGACCGTGGCGCTGGTCCTCTGGATCGGGGCGCCGCTCACCGCCTTCTTCGTCATCCGCACCTGGATCCGGGATCGCCGGAAACGGCTGGGTCACCCCGCACCCTGATCACCCGCCGCGCGGCGGTTTCGTCCGCCCGGCGCAATTTCGGGTAACTCCCGGCCGCACCGCCGAGCCATTGTGGGCCACCATGGCGGACCACAACCCGGATCTGGGCCACCTGCTCGGCGGTCTTCATCAACTGGCCGACCTGCGCACCCTGGTCGGTGTGACGGGCCACATCCCCTGCTTTCAGGAGCTTCCCGCCTTCGACGGGAACCCGACCGCCGGCCAGGCGGCACTGCTCGGGGTCCGGAACGGGTACCAGTGGCTCGGCCTGACGGCAGATGGGCGAGCCGGCACGGCGGCCGGAGGGGTGGCCCGGCGTCTGGCCCGGGGAGGGCGCCTGGCGATGATCGCGGCGCTGGACCGGACCGGTCGGCAGCTCGCCCTCTCTGTCAGTTTCGGGAGTTGCCCGGTGCTGACGGTCGATCTCGATCAACCCTCCTCGCTCGCGCTCGATTGCCTGGCCCGGCTGGCCGGGATTGATGCGACGCACGCCACCGCCCAGGCGGCGCGAACCGCCGAAGTGCTCGACATCGAAGCTGTGGGTCGCAAGTTCTTTCGAGGATTCCGGTCGGCGCTGCACACGGCCATGGCGGTGCTTCCGCCCCGGATGTCCCGAACCGAGCGCCATGCGGTAGCTCTGCTGCAGCTCACCAGACTGCTCTTCCTCTACTTCGTCCAGGCCCGGGGCTGGCTGGATGGTCGCCCCCACTTCCTGCGACACGAGGTCGATCGCTGTCTGGGCCGGGGAGGCTCGATCGGGCGGGACCTGCTTCGCCCGCTGTTTTTCGGGACCCTCAACCAGCCGCCCCATCGGCGAGGACGTGCCGCCGACAGCTTCGGCCACATCCCGTTTCTCAACGGCGGTCTCTTCGAACCGCACCCGCTCGAACGACGGTGGCAGACCGCTCTCCCCGACACCGTCTGGTGCGGAATCTTCGATGACCTGTTCGAGCGATACCACTTCGCCACCGAGGGCGGGACCTCGCGCAGCATCGCCCCGGACATGCTGGGTCGGGTATTCGAGGGGGTCATGGATCCCGCGGAACGAGCCCTGACCGGCACCTTCTACACCCCGACCGCGATTGTTCAGGCCGTGGCGCGGGCCGGACTCGTCTCATGGCTGGCCGGAAGGCTCCCCTGCCACGAGGCCGAAGCTGAGCGCCGACTCGACGACCCGGATGAGCAGACCCGGGTGCTGCTCGACCGGATCACGATTCTCGACCCCGCGGTGGGTTCGGGCGCCTTTCTGATCGGGGCGCTGCAGCTGCTGGCACGGGCCGCCCCCAGGGATGACCTGGCGCAGCGACGGAGGATCCTGGCGCGCAACCTCTTCGGGGTCGATCTCAATCCTGCCGCGGTCCGGCTCACCGAACTCCGGCTCTGGCTGTCGTTGCTCGAGGTAGATCGAACCCGAGACCCTGAACGGGTCCGCCCGCTGCCCAATCTCGACGCGGTGGTTCGGCAGGGAGACTCGCTGCACGATCCGATGTCGCCCGCCTGGGGCGGGACGCCGGGAGTGGCGGAGGGAGCGGTGGTGCGCGCCCTCCGGCTGCAGGTCCACCACACCACCGGGGCGGAGAAGCGATCCGCCATCCGGGACCTCCGCCTCGCCGAGGCCTCCGCCCTGGACGGGGTGCTGAGCGGGGCGGAGCGCAACACCCGAGCCCGGATGGACGACCTGCTGGCGCAGGGCCGGTCGCTCACCCTGTTCGGCGATCGCCGAGGCCTCGAGCCCGGTGAGCGGAAGGTGATGCGACTGCTGCGGGACCGACGGCGGTTTCTGCTCCGACTGCGTCGCCAGTTGCAGCGGGACGGTACCCTCCCCTGGTTTCACTACCAGAGCCAGTTCGCGGAGGTCTTCGCCGCGGGGGGCGGCTTTGACCTGGTGATCGGCAACCCACCCTGGGTCCGCGCGGAGGACCTTCCCTCCGCGCTGCGACGGCAGTTGGGTGCCCGCTATGCGTGGTGGACCGCCCGACCACGGTCCCACGGGTACGCCCACCTGCCCGACCTCTCCGTGGCGTTTGTCGAGCGGGCCCGGGAACTGGTGGCCCCTGGCGGCACGGTCGCCGTCCTGCTGCCGGCCAAGCTCGCCACCACCGACTACGCGTCTACGATGCGGGGTGCCCTCGCCGTCTCCGACACGCTGAGCGTGGTGGCCGATCTGACCGACGACCCCCGAGCCCAGTTCGACGCCACGACTTACCCGATGGCCCTGGTGAGTCGCAAGGCGCGACCGCCGACTGGACACCGGGTCCGGACCGGACTCGATGCCAGGGCAAACGCCGAGGTGAGCCAGGACCGGTTGAGCGAGGGACCGTGGATTCTGGCCCCGGACAAGGTCTGGACCGCGCTCGACACCCTCCGCTCCCGCCACCCCACCATCGGTGACGTCCTGCCGGTGCATCTGGGAGTCAAGACCGGACTGAATCGGGTGTTCATCGATCCCGGGCCGTCGATCGAGCCGGAACTCCTCTGCTGGGCTCTGGCCGGGCGCGACGTCGCGGCGTTCGAGGCCACTCCCTCCCACCGACTGCTCTGGACCCATGATCACGACGGGCATCCGCTGGCAGAACTGCCCCCGTTGGCTCGAGCGTACCTGCGGCCTCATCTGGCGGACCTGGCCCGACGGAAGGACTACCTGTCGGGACCTCCCTGGGCGCTGTTTCGAGTGGCCGGCGCCACGCTGCCCAACCGGGTGGTGTGGCCCGACCTCGCCCCACACCTCCAAGCCACCGTCCTCAACGGCCCGCAGGGGGAGCGAGTGATTCCCCTCAACTCCTGCTATCTGATCGGCGCTCCCCGCCCGGTCGATGCCCACTGCCTGGCCGCCTGGCTCAACTCGACTCCGATCCGCGCCGCCGCAGCGCTGACCGCTGATCCCGCAGCCGGAGGGTACCGGCGGTTCAACGCCAGAGTGGTCCGCGACCTCCCCTTGCCGGACGGGGTGTTGGGTAACCGACGGCTGCATGCCCTCGCTCAGCGCGGACGGGCCGGGACGCTGGGACAGCTGGAACTCGACCAGGCATGTCATGAGATCCTCGGGCTCGACTCGGCCCTGGCCTCCGCGCTGGCGGGAGTGGCGGGAGGCGGCCCCGGTCATCGTCGCTGAGTCCCTCAGGCTGGCAGCCGATCCATCGCTGCTCGGCTGGCGAATCCTGCCACCTGCCCGGCGGGACGGGGTGCTGAGTGCGATGGCCGGTGCCCTCGCGCCACCGCTGGCCGACGACCCGGCACCGCCGTGGCTCCATCCGCATCAGGTGGTGGCCTTTCGCAGAGCCCTGGCAGCGGTTCGTCGGCACTCCGGCGCCATGGTGGCCGAACCGGTGGGGACCGGCAAGACCTGGATTGCCCTCGCGGTGGCGGCTCGATGCGGCCCTGAGGTGTCCTGCGTGGTGCCAAGCGTCCTGACCTCCCAGTGGAACCAGGCCGCCGAGCGGGCCGGGATCGCCATCCACCTGACGACCCACGAGGCGTGGAGCCGAGGCCCGCGCCAGCTTGGCCCCGGGTTGATCATCGTGGATGAATCCCATCGATTCCGGACTCCCGGCATCCGCCGGGCGGCGCACCTGGCGCCGCACCTGGTGGGTCGAGCGGGCATCCTCCTGACCGCCACGCCGGTCATCAACTCGCTGGCCGACCTGGTGCCTCAGCTCCTCCTCCTCGTCCGGGACGACGCGCTCGTGGCCAGCGGGATCGGATCTCTGACAACGGCGTTGACCGACCGGCGGGCGAGCATCCCTCACGCCCTGGCCTCGCTGGTGATCTCGGGAACCATCGAGACAGACCGGAGGCCGGCGCTGGCCGAACGCCGGGTCACCGCCCCCGAGGTGTCGGTCGCCATGACGAAGCTGTTCGACAGAATCGATCGTCTTCGGCTCAGTGATCAGGAGGCGAGCCGGGCCCTGCTCCGGGGTGTCCTGGCCTGGGCCGCCGGATCCAGCCCGGCCGCGCTGGAGAAAGTGCTGGGCCGCTATCGGCTCCTGCTGCTGCAGGCGCGAGACGCCGCGGCAACCGGCCGGAAGCCCTCACGGGGAGACCTGTACCGGCTGCTGGCCGGAGATCTTCAACAGACCGTGCTCTGGTCGATGATGGCGCCCGGCGAGACGGACAGCAGTCCACCGCTCGAAGATCTGGACCGTCTGGACGAACTGGTGGGCGAGTGCCATCGCCTTACCCGCGAACCGGACCCCAAGCTGGAACGGCTTCGCGACATCCTGGCGGATGGGGTGACCACGATCGTCTTCGTCACCGCCCGGGCGACCGTGGAGTATCTCCGGACTCGACTCGCCGTGGACCATGTCGTCGGGTGGTGCCATGGCGATGAAGCCGGCATCGGTCCGGGACGAATCGCCCGCGAGCAGGTGCTGGCCTGGTTCGCGCCGGCACCGCCCGCGTGGGCCGGGTCGCGACCCACGGTCCTGGTCACCACGGATGTCGGATCGGAGGGGCTCAATCTGCAGGGGGCCGGCAGGGTGGTGCACTACGACCTGCCCTGGACGCCGGCCCGTCTTGACCAGCGGAGCGGTCGGGTCCACCGCGAAGGGGGCGCCCACGATGCCGTGGAAGTGGTGCGCTTTGAGGTCCCCGCCGTGGTGGAACGACGGATCGCCCTGGCGCGGGCCCTCTGGCGAAAGGACTGGCTGGTGCGTCCGGTCCGAGTGGGAGAGGCGGCCCATCACGCGTGGACCTGGCCGAGTCGGCTGGCGACGGCATTCGGTGGCGCCCCTCCTGAGCCCGGGGTCTCGGCCGTTCGGGGGACTGGGTTCCGCTGTCTGCTCGGGTTTCGGCTGATGGCGGGAGGGGAGGAAGTTGCCACCCGGATGATGGTGCTCGATCGACGGGGAGTCTGGCACGAGGACGGAGCGATGGTCGAGCAGGCAGCCCGCCTGGCCGCTGCCGCGCAGCCGCTCAGCCCTCCTCCGGCACCGTCGGTCCGTCACCTGCTGGCTCGGGCCGACAGCCCGCTCCGGGAAGCGGTGCGCCAAACGGCCGGGTCGCTCTGGGGCCTTCACCACCAGGGCCGGAACAACCGTGGCGCGATACGACGGTTCCGGGCCCTCGCCTCAGCGGCGGCGAGGACTCGGGATGCGGGGATGTTGTCTCTGGTCGATCGGGCACTCGCCTTTCTCAACCGGGGTCACACTCTGGGGGAGCTGTCCCTGGCCGGGGCACTCGAAGCGGCGGAGGGTGGGGACCAGATCGGCGCTCTGCTCGACCGCCTTCCGGCCGGGCGGAACTGGATACCACCGGTCCGGACCGAGGCGACCGGCTTGATCGTGTGGAT
>CAYINH010000044.1:0-12126 GCA_964364615.1 uncultured Gemmatimonadaceae bacterium | reverse complement strand
CGAAGACCGTGATGGCTTCCGCCATTCGTGTGATCGGCCGCCGCCATTCCGCCTGGGTCACGCGCAAGATCGCCGATATCAGGGTGCCCGCGTGGCTGATGCCGATGAAGAACACGAAGTTCGTCATGTACACGCCCCACGAGACGTAATCGCCCATCCCGGTCACCCGCAGCCCATGCGTCAGCTGGTAGACGTAGGCAACGAGCGCGAAGCCGACCACCGCGACGAGCGCACCGATCCAGATGCGGCCGCCGCGTGGCAGCGGCTCCAGCGTGGCCAGCAGTTCGGCCTCGACCTGCTGGGCATACGGCAACTGCTTCGAGTCGCGGAGAGCCCGGATCATGGTTGCTCAGGGTGCGCGTTGACATCACCGGTTTCGGCGTCGGGCTCGCCCGGTGCCGGGTAGCGGCGGTTAGTCGGGGGCAGGTAGAAGACCCGCGGATGGGTCCCAAGGTCCTCGAGATGGCGGTAGCCGGCCCGGTCGCGAAGCAGTTTGGAGAATTGCAGGGTCACCCCGGCGCCGTTGGTCACCGAGTCCTCGTTCTGGTCGCCCATGTAGATCGCGCCCATGGGACACTCTTCGGAGCAGTGCGACAGCTTTCCTTCCCCTAGCCGGGACTCGCAAAAGTCGCATTTCTCAGTGGTCCCGATCCGGCGCGGCAGTCCGGACCCAGGGCCCGTGTGGACGGTGTCCGTCTCGGTCGGGTTCGCGGGCGGCCCCCAGTTGAACACCCGGGCCGAGTACGGGCAGGCGGCCATGCAGAATCGACAGCCGATGCAGCGGGTGTTGTCCACCAGCACGACGCCATCATCCCGCTTGAAGGTCGCACCGACGGGGCAGACCTTGACACAGGGCGGGTTGTCGCAGTGAAAGCAGGGCTTCGGAAACCAGTACCGCGCCGTTTCCGGGGCATCCTGCATCTTGTAAAGCCGGATCCACTCGCGGTCGGCCGGGGTGAAGTGCCCTGTCCGGCAGGCGGTGACGCATTCGCCACACCCATCGCACTTGGCGAGGTCCACCACCATCACCCACTTCCGGCCCGGCATGCCGCGACGGACCCCGGTCCAGTCCTCGGCCGGCGGTGCCGCCGGTCGCGCTCCCCGAACAGCGACCAGCTGGCCGTCCGGGGTCAACGCCACGGTTTCCGGGGCACTATCCCCTGACGAGGGCTGGGTGTCGTCTGCAAGCCCCGGTCTTCCCGTCGCTGCCGCCCCCGCGGCCCCGGCCCCTGTAGCCCACAGGCCAGTCCTGACAAACTCCCGGCGGCCCATCCTCATCGGTCGTTGCCTCCTCGCGAAGCGTGTGGTTCGGGGACAGGCTGGCGACCCATCGCCGGGTGTCAGACCCTGGCCGGCGCTGAAACCGAAGCTGCTCCTGTGTGCTATGGCTTCGGCTGGGTCGCCAGCTCGTGCACATACCTCGCGACCGCGGCCATCTCCTCCGGGCTCATCTTCATTTTGAATGACAGCATGTCTTCATTCTTGCCCCGCGTCAGGACCTTCACCACTGAGTCCACCGAGTGCGACGCAAGAAACGCGGCGTCGAACGTCACGACCTTCGGGTACTTCTTCTTCATCTTCGGGGTAGGGCTCCCGAGCGGGCCGTGGCAAGTCTTGCAGTATTCCGCGTACAGAGCCTTGCCATCGGGCTCTTGCACCGGCGCGGTGGAGCGCGTTCCCCCAGCCGACAGCAGCACAGCGATGAGAAAGACGCGACTCATGGTCTGGTCCCCTGGTCAGAAGACAATCATCAACTCTGTGGTCAGACCGTGATGCTTGGGGCCACCACCCTGTGGCAAGTCCAGCGAGTACTCCAGGGCCAGCCGCAGGTACTCTGGAAGATTGATCGGGATCACGAACCCGGTTGCCAAGCGACGGTTGGCATTGTCCGCCGTTTGGGTGTTCGGGTCCGCGAACTCGTAGCGGGCGAACCAGGTCATGGGTGTCCCTCTTTGCGCGGCGTCCCCATGCTTGCGGAAGGTGTATCCACCATAGAGCCAGTAGCCGACCCCTTTCGCCGTGGAGCTGGCGAACCGGCCCCCGGAAATGACCGGGAGGTCCTTGTCCTTGCCATAGACCACCGTCCCGCTGACCTCGAAGTCCTGGATGAACTTGTTGGCCGAGAGGCCCAGGCGCCAATAGTGCACCGTGGTATTGGGTTCGAGCGGCTCAAGGCCTTTCAGGCTGCCGTAATACCCCACGGCCGAGATCCCGGAACCGGCCTCGTCGAGGAGGAACTGATCGGTGACCACGAAATCCTTCCAGGTATCAACGTCCCCGCCGGTTCCGCCCCCGGAGGGGTCGATCCCATTGAGGACCTGCGCCGCGACCCGATTCCGGCCCGTCACGTAGTAGGCCTCGACACCAACCTGGTCCTTCCGGAACCTGAAGGGCACCGCCGTCGTCACCTTGTCAGCAACTGGCCGAGGCCGATTGATGCCGGTGGGCCGGTCGAACCCGGCGACACCCGAGCCGAGGGCCCAGTGTATCTGCCCGGCCCGGAACCCGCCGTAGGACTGTTCTGTTCCCCACGCCCCAACGATCTGAGCCACGAGCCCGATGTCGTCCTCCGCCTCCCGTTCGATCTCGAAGAACGCGCCGAAGTTCTTTCCCAGCGGTCCGGCGTAGAACAGGGTCGCGTCGTGGAAGTTGAAGGCACTGTTCTCCGCCGGCTCGCCCTGGGTCTTTTCGTAGTTGTAGCGGAGTCGTCCCCGGAGGGCGATGTAGTTTTCGACCTTCTGGACCTCAACCGGCTGGCCGATGTCCTCTGGCATCCGGTAGCCGGCCCAACGAAAGCGGATCCCGGTGGCGTTCAGCCTGGGTACGGCTGGCGCGTGGCAGTGGGCGCAGGCGACGTTGTAGCGACGCGCCCACGCGGGAAGGGTGCTGGTGGCGGAGGCGTTGCTGCTGCCCCCGAGCATCGCAAGCGACAGAAGAACTGTGGACACCAGCATGGGCATTCTCCCAGGTTGAATGGTGTGAGTATGTCACCAAGTGGATCACACTCCAGTGGAGTGTCCGGCGGCCATGACGGTGCTCGTCTTCGATTCAAAGAGCCCGTGATAACAGGTCCACGATGGGGGGCAGTCGGACTGTTTGGCTTCTGGCAATAGCCGTTCCGTGCTGTGGACGATCCAATCAACCTGTTGCGCGCAGTGGGTTTAGGTGAGACATTGGGTGGGGTGGGCAGCGTGAGGTGGGGGTTTTCACCCACGCCTGCCGACCAACGAGGCGCTCGGATGGGGCAAATCCCGCATCTCGGGAACCTCAGCTTTCCGCCCAACTCCTTGATGGGCTGGACGTTGGCGGCTGCCTCGTCGTCGGCTCCCAACTTGCTCCCCCGGCGGGCGGGCGCGGCTTGACTCAGTTTCAGAGGTCCCTCGATGACGCCAGCGAAGTCGGCACGGCAGGGCGGGACAGCGGGGATACCGCTCAACCGTGGCCGGCTCCGTCGACGGCTGCTCTTCTGGTTCCTGCTGTTCTCACTGGTTCCGCTGCTGCTGACGAACTCGGTTGGTTATCAGCGCAGCGAGGGCATCATCCGACGCCGCACCGAGCGGCACCTCAGCGCCGTTGCAGAGGTCGAGGCCCAGCACATCCGTGACCGCATCGACCGGAACGCCCTGCTGTTGCGGGCGACCGTCGGCGGGAACGATTTTCTCGTGGCCAGCGCGATTGACGCCCGACGCGACGACGCGGGGGCGATGGAACACGGGTCGACCCGCCCGGTGGTCGAGCGGTATCTCCAGCAGCAGCTGGACCAGGTCGGCGCCTTTGCAGCGATCACGCTGACGACGCCAAACGGCCGGGTCATCGCCACGGCCGGGCAGCCCGGGTTCCTGTCGCCCGATCTGCCGGCCGGTCCGCCTCCCTCGTTTGCCGCCGGAGTCGCCCGCGACGAGCGAGGCCTCCAGCCGGTCATCCAGCTCTCGGTACCGGTCCAGGGGATCGATCTGCGACCGGTTGGTTTTCTCTTGGCAACGATTCGTCTCGGGGGCGCCGGTGGCATCCTGTCGATCCCGGCCCTTCTCGCCGGCCGGATCGAGAGCTTCGTCATCGATTCAGCGTCGCGCCCTCTGTTCGTCTCCCATCCACACCGCGAGATGAACTACCAGACACCGCTCACCTCGCCGCTCGTCTCAATGGCGCCTGGCTCGAGGGCCCACTATCGGGACGCCGACGGCATCGAGGTGATCGGAACAATGATCGCGATCCCCGACTACCCGCTGCGCTACATCGCCCAGGTTCCTGCGACCGAGGCGTTCGGCGCGCTTCTGCAGCTCCGCCGTCTCCTGCTCGGGATCGAAGTGGTTCTGGTCGCACTGCTGGGGTGGGCGGCCTGGATCGTGGCGCGGAGTATCGTGGCGCCCCTGCGCCGACTGGTAGACGCGTCGAGGCAGGTCGCCAAGGGCGATCTCGAGGTCCGCGTCGTGGTTGGCGATCCGGACGAACTCGGCGAGCTCGAACGCGCGTTCAATGAGATGACCGGGGCGCTGGCGGAGTCGACCCGCCAGGTGGACCGGCTGCACCAACGGGAAATCGAGCGCGCCTCGCAGCTGGCGACGGTAGGCGAACTGGCGAGCGGCGTCGCCCATGAGATCAGAAACCCCGTCGCAGGGGTCTCCAGCGGCCTCGATCTGGTGCGGCAGCGCCTCGGCACAGGCACCTCTCTCGCCCCGATCATGGATGAAATGGCCCGACAGCTGGCCCGCATCCAGCGGAGGTTGCATGAACTGCTCACCTTCGCGCCGCCGGCGACGCCCCACCTGGCGCCGGTGCCCGGGAATCGGGCGGTCGACCGTGGCGTCCGACTGGTCCAGCCGACCGCGCAGAGGGCGGGGGTCGAGATCGACCTGGCGCTCGATCCTGCCGATCCGAAGCTGCGGATCGACGAGGAGATGGTCAATCAGGCGCTCGTCAACGTGCTGATGAACGCGGTGGAAGCCACTCCCCGCGGCGGTCGGATTGAGGTGCGGACGACGTGCACCGGGGACCACGTGGAGATTACGGTCGTCGACACCGGACGTGGGATCGCCCGACAACACCTGGAGCAGGTGTTCAAGCCCTTCTTTACCACCCGTCACACCGGAACCGGACTGGGGCTCTCCATCACCCGCCAGATTCTCGAGCGTCACGGTGGCGGCATCACGCTCACCAGCAATGAAGGGCACGGTACCAGGGTGGTGATGCGACTTCCCCTGGCCGTTGTCGAAGAACCTGCCGAGGCTGCCGTGGTGGCACCCCGTTGAGCAGCGCCCGCATCGTCGTCTGCGACGACGAGATGCTGATCCGGCTCTGGCTGGTGGACCGCCTGTCGGAGGCCGGTTACCAGGCCGAGGGCGTCGCCGACGCCAGCACGCTGGTGCAGGCGCTGCAACGCGAGCCCGCTGACCTGGTTCTGCTCGACCTCCGACTGCCGGACGCTACGGGGATCGAACTACTGCCCCAGCTCAAGGCGCTCGACCCGCTGCTGCCGGTGATCATCATGACCGCCTACGGCGAGATCGAGACCGCCGTGGCTGCGGTGCGGGCAGGCGCCTTTCACTTCCTCGAGAAGCCGGTGGTGCTGCCCGAGCTGCTCCTGCTGTTCACCCAGGCACTGGAAACCCGGCGGCTGCGCGGCGAGGTCGATCGCTACCGTGAGGGCTTCCGCTGGCAGTTTGCCGACGTCTCGCTCGTGGGGCGGTCGCCGGCGCTCAGGCGGGTCGCGGACGTCATTACCCGGGTGGGCACCAAGGGGAGCCCGGTCAACGTTCTGCTGCGGGGCGAGAGCGGAACCGGCAAAGACGTCGTGGCCCGTGCCATCCATGCGCGTGGTCCCCGGCGCGCCAACCCGTACGTCGACGTCAACTGCACGGCGCTGCCGGAGCATCTGGTGGAGAGCGAGCTCTTTGGCCATGAGCCGGGCGCCTACACCGATGCCAAGGAGCTGAAGCGCGGACTGTTCGAGCTGGCCAATACGGGCACCATCTTCCTCGACGAAATCGGCGACATGCCCCGGTCGATCCAGGCGAAGTTGCTGCACTTTCTGGAGACCCATGCCTTCCGCCGGGTGGGCGGCCTTCGATCGATCGAGGTGGATGTCCACGTGATCACGGCCACCAACCGCAATCTCGAGGATGCCGTCGCCAGTGGGGAGTTCCGCGAGGACCTGTTTTACCGCCTCAACGTCATTCCGATCACCCTTCCCCCGCTTCGCGACCGCCCCGAAGACATCGCGCCACTGGCCGAACACTTCGTGGACGCCCTCGCGCGGGAACTGCGCCAGCCGCGCAAGTCGATCCGGGAAGACGCGATGCGGGCGCTCGAGTCGTACGCCTGGCCGGGAAACGCGAGGGAATTGAAGAACGTGCTGGAGCGGATCCTCCTGCTGGAGGACGCGGACGAAATCGGGGTGTCCGATCTGCCTCCGGAAACCCGCGGAAGCGGGATCGCCGCCCGTTACGCTTACCTGCTGCCGCCGTCGGGAGTGAACCTCGATGACGTGGAGCGCGAGCTGATCTGCCAGGCGCTGGACCGCGCCGACGGGAACAAGTCCCGCGCCGCGAAGCTGCTCGGCCTATCGCGGGACACCCTGCGATATCGCCTCGAGAAGTACGGGATTCAGTAAGTACCAGGTGCGTCCCCGTAGAATGAGACCCCCTCGGGACGACGCACGTTACTTCCTGAAGGTGGCTTCCGGAAGCATGGCCTTGTTACGGCGCCGGGGGCGGGCCGGATTGCAGCTGGCGCTGGTACTCCGCCTCGTCGTAGTGGCCCTTCGACTCCCGGATCAGGCCATCGGCGCTGAGGGTCCACTCCTCGTACCCCGTCATCCGGACCGACTGACCGGTCCCCCCGGGCCCGGTGTTCGTTCCGGTCCATAACCACCGGAAGATGGTGTGGCCTCCGTCCTGGCTGAGCCCGTCCAGTTTCACCACCATGTCGGGAAACGCCGTCATGAACCCCTGGGCGGTCGCGGTGATCGCGGTGCGTCCCACCGAGGGGGTGCCCTCGTTGACGGTCAGCGAGCCGTCCTCGGTGTAGAACGACGCGAGCGCGGTCGGGTCCAGGCCGCTCCATGCGGCCGCGTAGCTGGTGGCAAAGTCGCTCAGCTGATCCTGTTCCCCCGCTGTGCATGACAGGGCCGTGCAGGCGGCCAGCAGCAGGACAAGGGCCTTAGGGTATCGCATCATGGGTGACCTCTTGAGATGTTCACAGGGGATGATCGAACAAGCGGCCGCGTAGAACCCGTGGGTCGGCAAGCTATTCCGTGGGACAGCCCGACCGCAAGCCGGTCTGCCCAATATCTCCGGACCCGACCCAGGTGCCATCACCGTCTCGTTGCCTCAGTTCCCGCAGCGGCAGATCGGTCTCGACAGCGTGAAGCTGGTTGCCTCGCCATCTCTTCAGTGGCGAACGCCCGCTTGTCCAACGGTGCCGCAAGCAGGGAGAAGAAAGACCGGGCACCCCGCATCAACTCGGTGTCCTCCCCGAACCGGTAACGGACCAGTCGGCGGTCTTGGTAGTGCCAGCTCTTTGCTGGGCGGCATCGCCGTATCCGGAGTGGGAGGATGAGGGCCGGGTGCGGGAGCCGCTACGGGAGAGTCAGAGGCGGTTCAGCTGGCGGCGGATGTGGTAAGCCGTCGCTCCGCAATCATTTGACAGGTATTGAGATACTGGCGGGGACTACTTCTCAACGAGCGGACCCCTAGGGTCTTACTGTGGACACCGTGGCGCGGCCGTGGCCCGCCCCGGCCCTCAAAGTGGCAACCACTTGTGTCGCGCCCAGCCCAACCGCTCGCGCCAGTCCGTCTGAAGTGACGGCGACAATGGCTGGATCTTGCGAGCTCCACGTGAAGGTCCGGTCACCGTCATAGTTTGTAGTTGCCGTGAATCGAACGGTATCACCGAGGGAAAGCGTGGTATCTCCTGGAGAGGTCCCTATGACGAGGATGGGCGGCTGTGGCGGCGGCGGTTCGTCACTCGGTAGAGAACTGGGCTGTTCCGAATAGCAGGCAACAAAGGCAAGGGCCACGGCGATGCGTGTTGGCGATGAGTTAAAGAGGTGCATTATTCGTCCCCTGTGGAGTTGACCCGCTTTCGCGGAGTGGTCGCGTCTGGGGTTTTCACGCGGCCCGGCCCGACGGCACAACTCGTCGGTCCCGGCCCCTGCCTCCGCCAACACGCCCAGGATCCGCTCCTCCGTGAATCGACTCTTCCCCATGACTCCTCCCTGTGAGGAGTCCAAGAATGAGTGGACCAGATGTCGGGGGTCAGCTCAAGGGCTACGGTGCCCGTTCAGCCTGAAGTTCTAACCAGACTCTCGAACTCGGATTCCCACACATTCGTAGTCTCGCACGTGGTCTCCTTCGGCCGGCCAGAATCATCCGGGTTCCGCGTGGTCCACCGCGCCGTCACCCGAATTGTTGACCAGGGCGTCCGCGGCCGGACCCGGACATTGTACTCGGCGTGGGTCGCCAGGAAGATCACCTCCGGCTCGATCCCCCGCTTGAACCCCCCGCACGAGGCCCACCGCGCCGCCGAGTCGGGCGGGACCTCAAAGGGCACCGCAACGATCAGCCCCGACGGCTTGTCGAGGAGCTGGATCCCGATGTGCTGCTCCGCGAAGAGGTCGATCACCGCGTCCCAGGTGGCGTCGAAGCTGGCTGCGATCTCCAGGAGTGGGCGCTCGGGTGCCAGCACCGGCGGGATGGTCTTGTAGCACCCCGCCAGGGCCGCAACCGTCAGGAGCATCAACCCGCGAGATGGGGTCATAGGATTCAAGCCATGTCAGGCAACGCGAGCCAGGTACTGGTTTGGCTCAAGTGAGAACTGCTGGTCGATGCTGCCGGCCTTCTGGAACAGCCTCGGGGCCTTCCGGAAGGAAAAGACGCGGTACAGGTGGTACAAGTCAGCCTGGCCACGGGATACGGCCAACTCATTGCGGGTCACAAAGAATGGGGTCTGGGGCCCGTACGCGGTAGTCTTGACCTCAATGAGCCGTTCCCGGCCGGCGGTGTCATAGGACAGGACGTCATAGCCGAGCCCGTCACCCCGGGTGGCGGCGACGTGCTCAACGCAGGCAGCCAGTCGGTCTTTTCCCGCGGCTCTGAGCCTCGCCACCTCGAAGCGCCGGACGAACTCCTCCCCTGCCCGTCCCAGAGACCGGTTGCCTGCTTCGATCGCGAGGTAGTTGATCCCTGGCCGAGGCACTGGTCGCTCCATTACCCGTTTGGGATAGTCAGGTGAGCGTCGCGCCTGACGGGGTGCCTGGACCAGGGCCGCCAGAATGTCGTCAACCTCCGGAAGCTCAGCCGGTTGCTGGACATCCGCCGCGACACGAGCAATCAGGTCCGGCGCCCGGTCGAGCCGGTCCTCGACGATGTCGAACAGCAGTTGCTGGTAGTTGCGGAGAGGCTGGTAGCCATCGATGTAGGGGAGGCCGAGTTCGATGAGAACGGCACTGATGTTCTGGTGCTTGCGTTCGATGGCACCCTCAGTGCGTCCGGCGAGGAGCTTGACAAGGCGCCGACGATGCTCCGTCTTACTGTAGTCCTGCCCTGTCTGTTCTGCGGTCAGCATGGCCAGGTAGTCGGCTACCGTCGCCTCCACTTCCTCGCGTGACCACGATGTTGGCATGGGGTTCGTTCGATGGTATCTGAGCGCTAGCAGCCGGGCTCACGGCTTCGCGTCAGGCCGCCACGCTCGGCGTCCCCGGCGGTCTTGAAGTAGGTCCGTTGTGGACCAAAGAGGGCGATCGTGCTGCACTGGGGGTCGTTCCTGTAGTAGATCTTGCCCCCCTCAGCCGCGACCCAGGCAAGCGTGGAGTCGGCCATGCTGGGGAGGGGCACCATCAGGACGCTGTCCACGTTTGACGAATCGGTGGTGGGCGAGCCGGCGGTCGGCGAGACCTCGCACCCCTTCTGGGCCGACGGGCGGTATCCCTTTGCCTCTGCCGCTTCACGCGATCGGAAGAACACCCGATTGGCCGGAGCGAGGCTTTGCCAGGCCTTGCACGCCACGGAGTAGTAGACGGTCCCTCTGGTCGAGGCCACGGCGACGGCCCATTCCGGTGCCACCGCTGTACCACTGCTTGACGACGATGCGCTGCTGGTGGCGCCCTTGGTCGGGCTGGTACTCCCAATGCGGCAGGTCTTCTTCATGGCAATGCACGAGTTTCCGCAAGGCTTGCCCTTTTTGCAATTCTTCTGTGCGACGGCGGGTGATGCCGTGAGCACCATGAACAGGGCCAGGATGGGGGTGGTGAAGCGCATCGTTTTACCTCCGGGCCTGGAGGCCCAGTAGGAAAGTCTGCACCTTTGGAGCTTCAGTCCACCGCGGTCAATGCGCGGGCCGCCCAGCTGATCCGGGCCCAGCCCCGACCGGTGCACACCATCACCGCCGACAACGGGACCGAGTTCCATGAGTACGCCGCCCTCGAGCGGGCCACCGGCACCCGCTTCTACTTCGCCACCCCGCATCACTCCTGGGAGCGCGGCACCAACGAGGACACCAACGGACTCCTCCGCCAGTATCTCCCGAAGGGCGAGAGCATGGCTCACAGCACTCAGCACGACTGCAACCGGCTCGCCCGCCACCTCAACCGGCGCCCCCGCAAGCGACTCGGCTACCGCACCCCGGAGGAATGCTATGTCCCCTGAAGCTCAGTGTTGCACTTCAAACTTGATCCCGGGCTGTGTCAAGAATGCCCGAGACCTGCGCTCTGAGCGCCGGAATCTTGGTGGCAAGCACATCGCTGACCAGATCAAGATCGACGCCGAAATAATCGTGGATCAGTCGATCCCGCATCCCGGCCATCGCCCGCCACTCGACATCGGGATACCGCGCACGGAGCTCGGCCGGAACGCGCTTGGCGGCTTCGCCGATGATCGTGAGGCTTCGAACAATGGCGCGCTGGAGAGTTGGGTCAAGCTCGAGCTGCCCGACCGTGACACCGGCGCTCACCGAGAGCAGGTAGTCGCATTCGGTGACAATGTGACGAAGAAATTCACGCGGCTCGAATGACATCCTGTGCTTCGGCGAGGATGTGAGGCCGCAGAAAGGGCGACAGCGATTCGGGTGTGACTAACTCAACTGGGTGGGCCAAGATGCGTTCGAGCAAATCGCCAAGCGCGAGAAAGCGATCATAACTCTTCTCGCCCGGTTGAAACTCGACAAGGACATCAACGTCGCTATCGGAGTGGGCTGTTCCTCGCTGCACAGAACCGAACAGCGCGAGCCTCCGCACACCCAGGCCAAAGATGGCAGACTGAGCAGTAGCGAGGCATGACTCGGCCTCCGCGCGGGTCAAGACTTGTCCGGGCATTCGCGCAATCTAGCTCCTTCCAACAAATCAGCCTTGTATCTAGCCTAGCACCGATTCGGAGGCCAGACTATGGGGGGTGACAGCTCGATCGGCCTCAGGTCCTCGAGACCGCTTGTTAGCTCGGGCGTCACCCGCCACTCCTCGTCCCGAGCCCGCACAGTTGCCAGGGCCATCCAGGCCGGATCACGCAAGGCCGGGCCAGCGCGAGGGCTATCCCAGGAGGTGCCCATGGCTCCGGTCTTTGTCGGCATTGACGTCAGCAAGGCCACCCTCGACCTGGCGGTCCGCCCCACCGGCGACACCTGGCAGGTCCCCAACGAGCCGGCCCGGATGCCGGACCTGGTCGCCCGGCTTCGGCAGGAGGGTCCCACTCTGATCGTCCTCGAAGCCACCGGGGGCTTCGAACACACCGTGGTCGCGGCGCTCGCCACCGCCGGCCTCCCGGTCGTGGTCGCCAATCCCCGCCAGGTCCACGACTTCGGCAAGGCCACCGGCCAGCTGGCCAAGACCGACCGGATCGATGCCGGCCTCCTGGCCCTCTTCGCCGAGCGAGTCCGGCCCGAGCCCCGCCCCCTGCCCGATGCGGCCACCGAGGCCCTGAGCGCCCTGCTGACCCGCCGGCGCCAGCTCCTCGAGATGCTCACCGCCGAGCGGAACCGGCTGGGCTTCGCGCGAGCACCGCAGATCCGCCGGGGACTCCAGCAGCACATCCGGTGGCTGGAACGCCAGCTGGCCGGGGTCGACAGCGACCTGGGCCGCACCATCGAAGCCAGCCCCGTCTGGCAGGCCACCGAGGATCTGCTCCGCAGTGTGCCCGG
>CAYINH010000043.1:0-12169 GCA_964364615.1 uncultured Gemmatimonadaceae bacterium | reverse complement strand
TCAGCGTCCTGGCCCTTCCCGCTCCCTAACGCCGGCGAGCAGCGGCCCCAGCACCCGCCAGACCGTCCCAGCCACGACAGCCTGCCCTTCCGCCGTCGGGTGGATACCGTCCGCCTGGTTGAGCGATTGCACCCCGGCCACCCCCTCGAGCAGGAACGGGATCAGCGTCGCCCCCATCTTTTCCGCCGCCTCGAGGAAGACCTCGCGAAACCGTCTGGTGTACCTTTCGCCGAGATTGGGCGGGGCCTCCATGCCGGCCAGCACCAGGATCGGTGGCGGATCGAGACCCCTGGCGGTCTCGAGAATCGCCGCGATGTTGGCTCCCAGGCTGTCAGGATCCTGACCCCGAAGCCCATCGTTGCCGCCGGTCTCCAGGATTACGACCGCCGGGGATTCCTGGGCAAAGAGCCACTCGACCCGACGGAGGGCGCCGGCCGAAGTCTCCCCGCTCACCCCGGCGTTGACGGCGCGGTAGCGCAGGCCGGCGGAGTCGAGCTTGGCCTGGATCAGGGCAGGATAGGCGTCGGAGGGGTCGAGCCCATACCCGGCCGTGAGGCTGGTCCCGATGAACAGGATGACCGGAGCCGTATTCGTGGCACCCGGATCTGAGACCGGGCCACCGGTGGCTGGGGATGGGGCCGGCTCGCCGCCGCCACAGGCCAGCAGGAGCGAAACCAGCAGGATCGAACCTCCGTAGTGGATTCTCCCCATCATTCCATTGCGGTAAGAGGACAGCATGCTTCGATGCGAAGGGCTGGCGCAGACGTACCTGTCGGGCGGCCGACCCCTGACAGTCCTGAAGGATATCACGTTCTCCCTTGAAGGCGGCGGGTTCCTGGCCATCGTCGGGCCCTCCGGGAGCGGGAAGACGACGCTCCTCGGGCTCCTGGCCGGACTCGACACGCCGTCGGCCGGCGAGGTCTGGATCGATGGTGACGAGGTGACCACCATGACCGAGGACCAGCGGGCCCGGATGCGCTCGGCCAAGGTCGGCTTCGTCTTCCAGTCGTTCCAGTTGATCCCCACCCTCACCGCCCGGGAAAACGTCCAGGTGCCGCTCGAGCTCCGGGGCGAACCCTCCGAGGCGCGGGCGGAGGAGCTGCTGGCCAGGGTCGGGCTCGGAGATCGGCTCGACCACTACCCCGCCCAACTCTCCGGCGGGGAACAGCAGCGGGTAGCGCTGGCCAGAGCGTTCAGTATCCGCCCCAAGATCCTCTTCGCCGATGAGCCCACCGGCAACCTCGATGCCCGGACCGGAAGCACCATCATCGAGTTGATGCTCGAACTCAATCGGGCCGAGGGGACGACCCTCGTGCTGGTCACCCACGACAGCGATATCGCGAGCCTCGCCCGCCGGACCATCAGGCTGTCCGACGGCCAGGTGGTGGAGGACCGGGCCGCCGCATGATCGACCGGTTCGTCTGGCGGATGGCCTGGCGGGAGACCCGCGGGTCCCGCCGTCGCCTCGGCCTGCTCACCGCCGCCATTACTGCCGGGGTGGCCGCGCTGGTGGCGGTCAATTCCTTCGCGGCCAACCTGCGCTCGGCCGTCGCGGATCAGGCGCTGGCACTGTTCGGGGCCGACCTGACCGTCTCCAGTCGCCAGCCGTTCACCCCGATCACTCGTGCCCTGCTCGACTCCCTCGTGGCCCCCGACAGCGTGGGCGGCCTCGGCGGTGGACCAGGCCAGGTCGCGGTGGTGGTGAGCTTCAACGGCATGGCCTATGTCCCGCGAACCGATGGGGTCCGGCTGGTGCAGGTCGCGGCGGTCGAGCCCGGCTACCCGTACTACGGCGAGATCCTCACCGAGCCGACGGGTGCCTGGGCGGAACTGCAGCAGGGCGGCAGGGTGCTGGTGGACCCGGGCCTGCTGACCACCCTCGGCGGGGTGCTCGGTGACACCCTTGCCCTGGGCCAGAGCCGGTTCGTCATCGCGGCCGCAGTCACCAGTCAGCCGGGCAATGTGGCCGCCGCCTCGGCGTTCACCTCCCGGATCTACATCGCCGCCAGGGACCTCGAAGCAACCGGCCTGCTCCAGTTCGGCTCGCGAGCCGAGTACGAGGCCTTCGTCAAACTGGCGCAACCCGCGCGCGCCACCGAGATCGCCAAGCTCTATCGGCCGGTCCTCCGCCCTGAGCGGACCGGGATCAGGAGCGTCGAGCAGAATCGTACCGATCTCACCGAGGCCCTGACCCAGCTCAGCAACTACCTCGGCCTGGTGGCCCTGATTGCGCTGCTGCTCGGGGGGATGGGCGTCGCCAGCGCGGTGCATGTGTTCATCCGGCAGAAGCTCGACAGCATCGCGGTGCTCCGGGTCCTCGGGGCCGGCACCGGACGGCTGTTCACCGTCTACCTCATCCAGGCGATCGGGCTGGGTGCCGTGGGGAGCCTGATCGGCGCCACCCTCGGTGCGGCCCTCCAACGGGTGCTTCCCCTCGTGCTGGCCGATCTGCTCCCGGTCGACGTCACGGTGGCGCTCGACCCGGGGGCGGTGTTGCTGGGTCTCGGACTCGGGATCTGGGTCTCGGTGATGTTCGCCCTGATGCCGCTGCTCACGATCCGCCGGGTCTCCCCATTGCGCACCCTGCGACGCAACGTGGAGCAGCTCCCCGGACGGGACCCGGCCCGGATCGTGGCGGCGATCGCCCTGGTCGTCAGCGTCGCCGGGCTGGCCGCGGTCCAGGCCGGCAGGCTCCGGGACGGCATTGCGTTCACCATCGCGCTCGGGGTGGTGGTGGTGATCCTCTGGCTGGCCTCGCTGGCCCTGATCCGGGGGCTCCGGCGGTGGTTCCCGTCCCGGTGGCCCTACGTCTGGCGCCAGGGGCTCGCCAACCTCTATCGACCGGGCAACCAGACGGTCACCGTGGTGCTGTCGCTCGGGTTCGGGGCCTTCCTGTTGAGCACCCTCTACCTGGTCCAGAGCAATCTGCTTCGGGATCTGAACGTCGCCGGGGTGAGCGCCCGCCCCAACATGGCGTTCCTCGACATTCAGCCCGACCAGCGCGACGGCGTACTCCAGCAGCTTCGGGAGGCCGGGATCGACCGGGTGGAGGCTGTCCCCATGATCCCGATGCGGATCGCCTCGATCAAGGGCAAACCGGTGGTGATCCGGCCCCCGAGCGAGGCCGACTCGATCTCCGCCGACAGCGCCGCGGTCGCCACCGGGTGGGCCATGCGCCGGGAGTACCGGTCCAGTTTTCGCGATTCGCTGGTGGATTCGGAGGAGTTGGTCGCGGGCACCTGGTGGGATGGGCCGATGACCGACCCCGACCAGCCGGTGGACGTGTCGCTCGAGGTGGACATCGCGACCGAGCTGCATGTCACCATCGGGGATGAGATCGTCTGGGATGTGCAGGGCCTCAAGATCCCGAGCCGGGTCGCCAACACCAGGAAGGTGGACTGGGCCCGGTTCGAGCCGAACTTCTTCGCCGTCTTCCGGGGCGGGGCGCTGGAGAAGGCCCCGGGATTCATGGTGTCGCTTGTCCGGGTCGAAGACCCGACCCAGCGAGGGCGACTGCAGCGAACGGTCGCGGAGCAGTATCCCAACGTGACCTCGATCGATCTGGGGAGCCTGCAGCAGTTGCTGGAAAGGATTCTGGGAAGGGTGGCCCTGGCCATACGGTTCATGGCGGGCTTCAGCCTGGCCACTGGAGCCGTCGTGCTGGTGGGCGCCATCGCGACAACCCGGTTCCAGCGGGTCCGCGAGGCGGTGCTGCTCAAGACCCTCGGTGCCGAGCGACGCCAGGTGCTCATGGTCTTTCTGGCGGAGTATCTGGCGCTGGGGCTCCTCTCGGCGGGGATGGCGGTCGGGCTCTCGACGGCGGCCGGCTGGGGCCTCGCGAAGTTCATCTTCGAAACCGGCTTTGCGGTCCCCCTCCTGGCCCTGGGAACCATCCTGCTGGTCATTCTGGCACTCACCGTGGGCATCGGGCTGATCAGCAGTCTCGACATCCTCCGGCGGACGCCGCTGGAGGTGCTCAGGAACGAATAGTCGGCCGAAGCCACCGCGGGATTATCTTCCGGCACCTGATTTCACTCCCGCGAGGCCTCATGCTCCCGATCGATCTGACCGGAAAACGTGCCTTCATCGCCGGCGTCGCCGATGACGTCGGATTCGGGTTTGCCATCTCCAAAGCCCTCGTGGAGGCTGGTGCCACCGTCTGCGTGGGAACCTGGCCCCCCGCCCTGGGGATCTTCGAGAAGCTGCTGGAGCGGGGCAAGATGGACGATTCGATGATCCTGGCCCGGGGCGGCGTCATGACGTTCGAGAAGATCTACCCGCTCGACGCCGGGTTCGACTCGATGGCGGATGTCCCGGCCGAGGTAGTGGCCAACAAGCGGTACGAAGGCCGGGGGGATTTCTCGATCGCCGGGGTGGCCGGGCGACTTCGCGAGGATTTCGGGGACCAGGGCCTGGACATCGTGGTGCACAGTCTCGCCAACGGGCCCGAGGTCCAGAAGACCCTGCTCGAGACCAGTCGGCAGGGATATCTGTCCGCGGTCGGGGTCAGCGCCTATAGCAACGTGGCCCTGATCCGAAACCTCGCCCCGATGATGCGCCAGGGTGGCAGCTTCCTGTCGCTCACCTACCTGGCCAGCGAACGGAGCATCCCCGGCTACGGCGGCGGGATGTCATCGGCCAAGGCCGCGCTGGAGTCGGACACCCGGACTCTGGCCTTCGAGGTCGGGCGACGCTGGGGGTTCCGGGTCAATACCATCTCCGCGGGACCGTACGCCTCCCGGGCCGCCACCGCGATCGGGAAGATCGGCCGGATGATCGAATACTACCGGGCCAATTCGCCGATCGATCGCGACATGGAGGCCATGGACGTCGGTTACATGGCCGCGTTCCTCGCCAGCCCAATGGCAGCGGCAATCACGGCTACCACCATCTATGTGGACAATGGATACCACAGCATGGGCATGGGAGCCGAAGAGCCGATCCTCCAGGCCGATTGAGGGTGGCCGACTCGTCCCCGGCCTCCCCGATGCCCTGGGCAGCACTCGGAGCGGCTCTGGCCGGTCTCGCCGTTGCCGCAGGGGCCTTCGGGGCCCATGCGCTCCGGGCCCAACTCTCAATTGCCGACCTGGCCACCTTCGACACCGCCGCCCGATACCAGATGTACCACGCTCTGGCCCTGGTGGCCGTGGGCCTGCTTGACCGGCAACGCGGCGATCGGCGGCTCACCCTGGCGGGCTGGGCCTTCCTGGCGGGCATCGTCCTGTTTTCCGGGAGTCTGTATGGCCTGACCCTGACCGGGATCCGGGGTCTGGGTGCGATCACCCCGCTTGGAGGTCTGGGCTTCCTTGCCGGTTGGGGCCTGGTGGGGTGGGCCGCATTCCGAGGCCAACGCTCGTAATTCTGCGCAAAACGCTGGAAGGCGTTCCCGCGTAGAAGCAGATATCCTCAACGCTCCCACCAGTCCCCTGCCCATGGAGTTCAGCATGCGAATGACCCGAATTGCTCTGGCGGCCGTCCTCGCCGTCCCGATGGCCCTGAATGCCCAGGAGCCGGTGGACCAGGCGGCCATCGGCCGGATTCGCGCCGAGGCGTTTGAGCGGTCCCAGATCATGGACATCGCCAGCTGGTTGACGGACGTCTACGGCCCCCGGCTTACCAACTCGCCGATCACCACGGCGGCGGCGCACTGGACCCTCCAGCAACTGACCTCCTGGGGGCTGTCGAATCCCCGAACGGAGGCGTGGGGACCATTTGGCCGTGGGTGGACCAACGAGCGGACCGCGATCCAGGTCACCGCCCCGGTGGCCTTCCCGGTGATCGGCTATCCCTCGGCGTGGACCCCGGGCACCAACGGCAGGGTGAGTGGAGCCGTTGTCCTGATCCGGGCCGACAGCGCGGCCGACCTGGTGAAGTATCACGGCAAGCTCAAGGGCGCCATCGTGATGACCGAGGCACCGCGGCCGGTGCCGGCCTGGTTCAGCGCGCCCGGCAGCCGGCTCTCCGATGAGCAGCTGGAGAAAATGGCCGCGGCAGAGCCCACCCAGCCGGGGGGCGGTGGACCAGGTGGCCCGCCAGCCAACCTCGCCGAACAGCGGCAGCGGTTCCAGGCCCAGCAGGCGTTCGCCACCGAGCGGACCAACTTCCTCGTCAGCGAGGGGGCCGTGGCCGTGCTGCAGCAGGCCCGGGGTGACGGCGGCACCGTCTTCGTGAGCGGCGGCGGCGGCTCCCGGGACGCGGCCAACCCGGCTCGGCTCCCGATCGTCGCGATCGCGGTGGAACACTACGGCCGGATTGCCCGGATCCTGGACAAGGGGGTGCCGGTCACCATGGACCTGGAGGTCCAGAACAGCTTCCACGATGCCAGCCCGAACAGCTTCAACATCCTGGCGGAGATCCCCGGGACCGACAAGCAGGACGAGGTGGTCATGCTGGGCGCCCACTTTGACAGCTGGCACAGCGGCACCGGTGCCACCGACAACGCGGCCGGGTCGGCGGTGATGCTGGAGGCGGTCCGGATTCTCAAGGCCCTCAACCTGCCGATGCGGCGGACGGTGCGGATCGGACTGTGGACCGGCGAGGAGCAGGGACTGCTCGGGTCGCGGGCCTACGTCCGGGAGCAGTTCGGCACCGGTGACTCGGCCAAGGCGGCCAACGGGAAAGTTTCGGGGTATTTCAACGTGGACAACGGGACCGGCGCGATCCGCGGAGTGTACCTCCAGGGGAATGCCGGTGTCGGGCCGATCTTCCAGACCTGGATGGGGCCGTTCGCCGACAAGGGAATGCAGACCCTCACCCTGTCCAACACCGGTGGGACCGACCATCTGGCGTTTGATGCGGTGGGGATTCCCGGGTTCCAGTTCATTCAGGACGCCGTGGAGTACAGCACCCGGACCCATCACTCCAGCCAGGACACCTGGGAGCGGCTCCAGGAGGATGACATGAAGCTCAACGCCGCGGTGGTGGCGGCATTCGTCTATCTCACGGCGAACCGGGCAGACATGCTGCCCCGGAAGCCGGTGACGCTGACCCCGTAGCGGGGCTCGGCGCCCGGTCCGGTCTTACCGCGGAACGGGAGGCTGGTCCCTGCCGGCACTCCAGATCTCCACCTTGCCGATGCCGGGCAGGGTGGAGATCGGTGCTTTCGCCCCCGGCAGGGGGGCGGGCGCACCGGGCACCAGGGTGAAGGTGCGGGTGTCCGACAGGAGGAGCGGCGCCCCGCCCGGCGATCGCTGCCACATCTCGATGGTATGGACCCCGGGCGTGACCAGAACCCCCGCGACCGGAAACCGCCAGGCAACAAAGGTCTGGCTGAAGGTCGCGGTCCGACCGAACGTCACCCCGGCGACCTGCCCTCCACCGGGGGCCTTGATGGCAATCCGGACCGAATCGCTCTGGATGTTGGCCAGGTTGTACCAGACCAGAGCGGATCCCATGCCGGTCGGCACCTGTGGGGCCGGTGGCGGGCTCTCGAGGAGATCGGCGAATGACACGGTACTCTGCAGGGTGAGCCCCGCATCGACCACCGCAAAGACATTCTGGTAGGGAAGCTGGTTCTGCCACATGCTCGCCGGCAGGTGACACGATCCGGTAAACGGATCCCGGAGACCGTTATCGTTGACCTCGAAGTGCAGATGCGGCCAGTTGGAGTTGCCGGAACTGCCCACCAGACCGAGCGGCTGCCCCTTCTCGACGACCTGATTCTGGGCAACGACGAGTGAGTTGGTGCGCAGGTGAAGGTAGCGGCTGGTGAGTCCGCCGCCGTGGTCGAGGATGACCTCGTTCACCGGCCGGTTGTCGTTGACCGTATTCCGATCGGGCTGGTTGTCCCGTGCGAAGATCACCGTCCCGCTGGCCGCGGCCACCACCTTCACTCCTGAGTCCTGCACCTGGAAATTGCGCAGCAGGATGTCCACGCCGCGGTGCCCGGAGTAGTACTTGACCCCGCAGGCATAGTCTCTCCCGCTGTGGTCCAGATAGGCCCCGTACCAGTGGTTCCCGCCGGGGATCCCCTCGATCGGAGAGTCGAACACGACGATCGGAACGGGTGGAGGGGGAGGAGGCGAGGGTGGCGGGGGCGGCGGGGGCCCTGACGGGTCCGCGCTACCGCCACAGCCAGCCGTCAGGATCAGGATCGCGGCCAGGAGGCGGCCCGGAAGGCGCCTGGCGGCACGGTGGCGACGGAGAGCCTCTGTCGCCATTACTCGGGTGCCCGATCGGGGTCGAGCGGGATGAACTGGCCGTCATCGACGTGTCCCTGTCGCACCTGATAAAGGGTGATCCCGGAACGAAGTCCGAAAGGACCTTCGCCGAAGGCGGGCCCGGTCACGGCAGCCGTCTGGTGGAGCCTGATGGGGCCGGAGGCCGTCTCGAAGGTCATGGTTTCGCGGCGATGGAAGTGCCCCCCGAGGGCCAGGTCGAGCCGGTCGCCTAGGATGGTCAGCACCTCGTCGACGTTCTGAACGGCGTGCCGGAGATACGGCTTGCCGTCGATCCGGATCAGGCTCGGCGCGGGCGGCTCTTCACGGATCCCGAACAGGACCGGCGAAGGGCTGGTGAACGGAATGTGGTTGAAGGTCACCACCGGCATCCCCATCGGGAGCCGAGCCACGTCCTGTCGGAGCCATTCGAGTTGCACCGGATCCACATGGCCGAAGTACTCCAGGTCGAGATAGTCCACCGTGTCGAGGCTCAGGAAATGCACCCCGCCCCAGGTAAAGGCGTAGTAGTTGGGACCCAGATAGCTCCGGTACATCCGCTTGCCGTAGAGCGGGTGGCTGGCCGGCACCAGGGACAGATGGCGTTCGATGCCGAAGATCTCGTGATTCCCGAGCGTGGTGAACACCGGAACGGAAAACTGGGCGAGCTCCCGCATCAACAGCTCGTAGTAGCCGGGCGCCTCGGATTCCGGAACCCGGAGAGCATCCCGAACCAGGTCGCCAGTGATCAGCACGAAATCCGGATGGATCGAGTCGACCATCGCCCTCAACCGGCGCATCCGGGGGAGGCTCTGTTCGCTGATGTGGGTGTCCGAGGCATGCACGAACCGGAACGAAGAGCCCTGATCCCGCTTCAGCAACGGGAAGTCGACCGGGGCATCGGCCAGGGCCGACCGCCACCGTGCTCCACGCACCAGGTACCCATCGGGCTGGACCAGGAAGATGAACCCGTACCCCGAGGCGTCGAGCGTGAAGCGGCCGTCGGCATCGGTAGTGGTGACCGAAACCTGGTCGGAGACCATCGCCCCCGCCAGGCCGGATTCACCGGGATCGCGTCGGCCGTTCCCGTTGGTGTCCTCGAAGACCTGTCCCGAAACCCGGATGGGAGCAGTGACCCGTTCGGCCGGTTGGGCCAGGGTCGCGGGCGGGGCGGCCAGGCTGAGGGCGAGCAGGACAGGCATGGCACGCGAGAAAGGTCTCATGGAGTGGCCATCGGGGTCAGGCAGGTTGCCAGAAGGGGAAGTGCGATCAGAGCGAGGAGCGCGGCAGGGAGGACGGTGCATGCCAGGTCCCGACCGAGGGGCCACGGCGGCGCCGCCCCAGTGGCATCCGACCGCTCGCGGAAGAACCAGAGGCCGAGCAGGACCGCTCCCTCGATCACCAGGAAGGCCGCCAGAGTCAGCGTGAGCACTGTCATCAATGAGAGGTCAGGCATCAGCCACCATCGCGGGCCCGGCCTGGATCAGGCAGGGGATCGCATCAGAGAACGGAAAACGGACAGTGCCGCTCGCCCCCAGGCCCGGACGGGATTCCGGAGAAGGGGCCCGGGGAGTATAATGAAATGGTGTCGTGCGGCGCCCGGCGGTCCATCCCGGACGCCCCTTTTTGTTGCCCGGAGTCCAGCGATGATCAGCGAGATGCGGGAGAAGCTCGGGCGGGAGATCGACGCCCTGAGCCGTGAGCTCAAGGTGACGTTGCCCGAGGCCATTGCGTCCGCAGTGGCGATGGGAGACTTGCGTGAGAACTCCGAATACAAGGCCGCCCTGGAGCGGCAGCAGCTGGTGCAGGCCCGGCTGAGTCAGCTCCACCAGCGGATGGCCCAGCTCCAGCAGTTGTCGACCACCGAGGCGCCGCGCGACCGGGTCGGGCTCGGATCGCAAGTCACAGTGGAGTACCTCGGCACCGGAGAAATCGATACCTATGTCCTGGTTCTGGCGGAGATGATGGATTTCGACGCGGGCCACATCTCACTGGCCTCGCCTCTCGGTCGAGCGCTCTCGGATGGCAAGGTGGGTGAGGAGGTCGAGATCAGGTTGCCGGCGGGGGTGCGGCAGATCCGGATTCTGAAACTCATCACCGTCTACGACGCGAAGGGTTGAGCATGGACGGTCGGAGCGGTCGGGATCTGCATGTGGTCGGCGATCGGGTGCTGATTGCGCCGGAGGAGGGCGACGACCGGACCAAGGTCGGGCTGTATCTGCCGGCGACCGCCGTGGAGAGCCAGCAGGTTCAGTCAGGCCGGGTGGTGGCCACCGGCCCCGGGGACCCGGTCCCCGACCCGACGGCGTTCGACGACGAACCCTGGAGGATCGAGGACCGTCCTCTGCGGCATCGTCCGCTCCAGGCCCGGATCGACGACACCGCCATCTTCTTCCGCAAGGCCGCGGTCGAGATCACCTTCGAGGACAGTCGCTATCTCGTGGTCCCCCAGGCCGCCATCCTGGTCCTGATCCGGGACCGCGACGACACCCACTGAGGGTGTGTTTCCGCCTCTACCTCGCCAGTCCACTCACCCTGAGTGAGGTCCGCTCCATGCTTCCGGAGGGGGCGGTGGCAGACCTGGCCCCTCCCCTGATCCGGGATCCCCTGCTGGAGCATCATCTGACCGCCCGTACGGTGGTCGAGTTGAGAAGGGGAGGCTGCGCCTGCGACCTGCTGGGCCTGGGTGGCAGTGCCAGGGATCAGGAACGCGAACTGCGCCGGCGCTACCGGACCCTCGGGGCCACCCGGGACCAGACGATCTCCGCCCTGGAACAGCATCGGCGCCCGCGCCTCCGGGTGGCCCGAATGGTGAGCTGGCCCGAACTCCTGGCGGGATTCGTGGCCGAGCATGCGAGGAATGCCGGGCCGGCGCTCTACCTGCTGCAGTTTGCGGCCCGACATCCGGCCCGGCCCGCGCGCCCGATGGTGGATTCCCGGATACCCGCCGCCCGGGTACGGGCGGGTCCCCGGGGCTGGCTGGTGGCAGACCAGGCAACTCTGGTGGACCCTAGCTGAGGCAGGCCGGAGCGAGGCGCAACCCTACCGGTATTCCGGGGGGAGGATTAGACTTGCAGCGACAATTTCCCCTGTCCCAGGCACCCACCGTCGCACTTCGGGCGCCCTTTCCCGGGCCCGATAGGGGCGCCTGCATTGCGGACACGTGGACCCCCGTGTCGGCACCCCGTGGTGCCGATGTCCAGCGGTGAGGGGGAGACCAGAACTCAGGCCGTCTGCCACCGGACCGAAACGCTTCAGGAAGAGGAACATGGCACCAGTGTGGAGCATGCGGGTCAGCGGGGTACTGTTGGCGGGGCTGCTGGCGGGCTGCGGCCGCGCTCCCGAGCAGGGCATCGCGCGGGGCAAGGACCTGTTCGACACCTGCCTCCCCTGTCACGGCGTCGACGGCGGGGGCAACGCCAACCTCAGGGCCCCGGTCATTGCCGGCCTTCCCACCTGGTATGTCGAAGCCCAGCTCAGGACATTCCAGGCGGGGCACCGGGGGTACGCGGCGTTTGACACCGTGGGGATCCGGATGAAGTCCATGTCGTGGTCGCTCGACCTCGACGGGGACATCGGCTCCGTCGCGGCCTATGTCGCGAGTCTGACAAAGCCGACCGGCACCATGCCGACGGTCACCGGCGACGCCTCGGCGGGCCAGGCCGCTTTCACCCTCTGCGCCAGCTGTCATGGCGCGGACGCCCGCGGAATCGAACTGCTCCACGGGCCGCCGCTGGCCGGTCAGGCTGACTGGTACCTGCTGGCTCAGCTCCGGAAGTTCCGAGCGGGCCAGCGGGGGACCCATCCGGGCGACGTCTGGGGCGCCGCGATGCGACCGAACGCGATGGCCCTCGACGAGGCGGGCATGGCCAACGTGATCTCCTACATCCAGACCCTCAGGTAAGGCCGGACATGGCAAGTCACTCGCATCCCCCCCCAGCCCCCGAGGGTACCGCGCTAGCCCCCCCCCCCCCCGCCCACAACCACGCGCGGATAGCCCGCTGGCCCAACTT
>CAYINH010000042.1:0-12819 GCA_964364615.1 uncultured Gemmatimonadaceae bacterium | reverse complement strand
ACGTCCCGAGCATTGCGGTCGTGGACCGGGAGGGCCGGTTGCTCGGGCGGGTAACCTTCGACGACGTCATCGATGTGGTCGAGGCGGAGACCACGGAGGACATCCTGCGGTTCGGTGGTGTGTCGGCCGACGAGGAGCTGGGGGCCACCTGGGGGAGCGCGGTCAGGAGTCGACTGCCCTGGCTCTATCTCAATCTGCTCACCGCATTCATGGCCGCGTCGGTGGTCGTCTTCTTCCAGGACACGATCGCCCGGACCGTCGCACTGGCAGCCTGGATGCCGATCATCGCCGGGATGGGTGGCAACGCCGGCACCCAGGCGCTGGTGGTGACCGTCCGGCGCCTGGCGATCGGCCAGATTCCCGACAGCAAGAAGCTCGGGGTGATCCTGAAGGAGTTTCTGGTCGGGGCCATCAACGGCCTGGCCATCGGCCTGGTGGTCGGGGCGGTGGCCTTCATGACCGGGCAGGGGCCCCGACTCGGCCTGGTGGTGTTCCTGGCGATGACCGCCAACCTGGTGGTGGCGGGGTTTGCCGGCGCCTTCGTGCCGATCGTCCTGCAGCGGCTCGGGATCGATCCGGCCATCGCGTCCTCGATCTTCGTCACCACCTTCACCGACATGGTCGGCTTCGCGCTGCTGCTGGGTCTGGCGGGTGGAGTCCTGCTCTGACCATCGAACCGACCCTGGCCGGACTGCTCCGGCAAGACCACTCCGCGGTCAGCCGGGCGGTGTCGCTGGTGGAGAATCAGGCCCCGGAGGCCGGCGTGCTGCTGGCCGCACTGGGGCCCCACCTGGGCCGGGCCCATCGGATCGGGATCACCGGTCCCCCGGGCGCCGGCAAGTCCACTCTCACTCGGGCCCTGGTGGAAGTCTGGCGCCGGCAAGGCCACTCTGTGGCGGTGGTGGCGGTGGACCCCTCCAGTCCGGTGACGGGTGGGGCGCTCCTCGGTGACCGGATCAGGATGGAGCCCGTGGCGCTCGATGACTCGGTGTTCATCCGATCGATGGCCACCCGGGGCGCCTCGGGGGGCCTGGCGCACACCACCGCCCAGGTCTGCGACGTGCTGGATGCAGCCGGCTACCAGCGAATCGTGATCGAGACCGTCGGGGTGGGCCAGTCGGAGATCGCCATCATCGGCGTTGCCCAGACCACGGTCCTGGTGCTGGTGCCGGAGTCGGGGGACGGAATCCAGATGCTCAAGGCGGGGGTGATGGAGGTCGCGGACCTCTTCGTCATCAACAAGGCCGATCGGCCCGGGGCGGCCCGGCTGGCCCGGGATCTGGAGCTGTCGCAGCGGATCCGGACGGTCGCGGCGTCCTCGACGGGGTGGAGCCCGCCGGTGCTGTCCACCGTGGCGATCGCGGGGACCGGCGTCGAGGCCCTGGCCGAGGCCATCGCCAGCCATCGGGCATCGCTGGGCTGACTCGGCGCCGATCCTCTCACCGCCGTGCTACATGTTCCGGCGGTATTGCCCTCCCACCTCATACAGCCCCGCCGTGATCTCCCCCAGGGAGCAGACCTGACAGGCCCGCATGAGCGCCTCGAAGGTGTTGCCCCCGTGCAGGGCCGCCTCGCGGAGCGCCGCCATTGCCGGCTCGGCCTCCGCCCGGTGGAGGGCCCGGTAGGCCTCGACCGAGGTGATGGCGGCTTCCTTCTCTTCCGGAGTGGACCGGATCACTTCGTCCGGGATGACGGTGGGTGAGCCCTGCGGGTCGAGGAACGTGTTGACGCCGACGACCGGCAGTTCGCCCGAGTGCTTGAGCCGCTCATAGTAGAGCGATTCGTCCTGGATCTTGCCCCGCTGGTACATCCGCTCCATGGCGCCCAGCACGCCCCCGCGGTCTGACAGGGCGCGGAATTCCCGCAGCACCGCCTGCTCGACCAGCTCGGTCAGCTCTTCGATGATGAAGGCGCCCTGCAGCGGATTCTCATTCCTGGCCAGCCCCAACTCCCGGTTGATGATGAGCTGGATGGCCATCGCCCGCCGGACGCTCTCCTCGGTGGGCGTGGTGATCGCTTCGTCGTAGGCGTTGGTGTGGAGCGAGTTGCAGTTGTCGTAGATGGCGTACAGCGCCTGCAAGGTGGTCCGGATGTCGTTGAAGGCGATCTCCTGGGCATGGAGACTCCGGCCGGAGGTCTGAATGTGGTACTTGAGCTTCTGGCTTCGGTCGTTGGCGCCGTACTTGAGGTGCATCGCCCGGGCCCAGATCCGCCGGGCCACCCGGCCGATCACCGCGTACTCGGGGTCGAGCCCGTTGGAGAAGAAGAAGGAGAGGTTGGGGGCGAAGTCATCGATCTTCATCCCCCGGGCCAGGTAGTACTCCACGAAGGTGAAGCCGTTGGCCAGGGTAAACGCCAGCTGACTGATCGGGTTGGCGCCGGCCTCGGCGATGTGGTATCCCGAAATCGACACCGAGTAGAAGTTCCGGACCCGGTGATCGATGAACCAGCGCTGAATATCGCCCATCATCCGGAGCGCGAACTCGGTCGAGAAGATGCAGGTGTTCTGGGCCTGGTCCTCCTTGAGGATATCGGCCTGCACGGTGCCCCGGACGGCCGACAGGGTCTCGGCCCGGATCCGCTGGTACACTTCGGCCGGCAGGACCTCGTCACCGGTCACCCCCAGCAGCATCAGGCCCAGGCCGTCATGGCCGTCGGGGAGCTCGCCCAGGTACCGGGGCCGGACACCGCCGCGCTGCTGACAGAGGGTCTCGATCCGTGCCTCGACCTCAGCGGTCAGGCCCTGGGCCCGGAGGTACCGCTCGCACTGCTGGTCCACCGCCGCATTCAGGAAGAACCCGAGCAGCATCGGGGCGGGCCCGTTGATCGTCATGCTGACCGAGGTGGCGGGATCAGAGAGATCGAATCCGCTGTAGAGCTTCTTGGCGTCATCCAGGGTCGCGAGGCTGACCCCCGAGTTGCCGATCTTGCCGTAGATGTCGGGCCGCCGCGCCGGATCCTCGCCGTACAGGGTGACGGAATCGAAGGCGGTACTGAGCCGCTTGGCTGGAACGCCGTGGGACAGATAATGGAATCGGTGATTGGTGCGCTCCGGCCCACCCTCACCCGCGAACTGGCGGCCCGGATCCTCCGCCTCCCGCTTGAGCGGGAACACCCCGGCGGTGAAGGGGTAGTGGCCGGGGACGTTCTCCTCAAACAGCCAGCGCAGCAGATCCCCCCAGTCCTGGTACCGGGGCAGGGCCACCTTGGGAATCCTGAGGTGAGACAGCGACTCGGAAAAGAGTTCACGCTCCAGCACCCGGTCGCGGACCTGGTAGCGGTACACCGGCTCCCGGTAGGCCTGGGCGAGCGCCGGCCACTCGGTCAGGAGGGTGACACTGCGCGGGTCCAGCAGGGCCCGGTGCCTGGCGTATTCGGCCACCAGGGTCTGGGCTTCGCTCGAGTCGCCCGCTACGGGATCGAGTACGGGGAGGATCTCCACTCCACGTTCGACCCCCCGCAGGGTCAGCACGGCACCGTGCAGCTGGTAGCACCGGCGCGCCAGTTCGGCCTGGTCGGTGAGGGTCCGGGTCTCGCCTTCGACGGTATCGGCGATCTCCGCCAGATACCGGGTCCGGTCGGGTGGGACGATCGCCACCCGGTCGGCCGTCATCCGTTGGTGACCTGAGGCATCCCCCCCGAAGGGGGCTCCGGTCTTCCGGGCGATCAGCGTCATCACCAGGCTGTACAGCTGGTTCATCCCCGGGTCGTTGAACTGGCTGGCGATGGTGCCGACGATCGGGAGCGCCTCATCCGCGGCGTCAAACAGGCCATGATTCCGCCGGTACTGCTTCCCGACGTCCCGCAGGGCATCGAGCGAGCCCCGTTTGTCGAACTTGTTGATGGCGATGACATCGGCGAAGTCCAGCATGTCGATCTTCTCGAGCTGGGTCGCCGCCCCATAGTCGGCGGTCATGACATAGAGTGCCACGTCGGCGTGCTCGGTGATGGCGGTGTCCGACTGGCCGATGCCGGAGGTCTCGATGATCACCAGATCGAATCCGGCCGCCTTGACGATGCCGAGCGCCTCCCGGACATGCCGACTCAGCGTGAGGTTGGACTGTCGAGTGGCGAGGGAGCGCATGTAGACCCGATCGGTGAAGATCGAGTTCATCCGGATCCGGTCGCCCAGCAGGGCACCGCCGCCCTTCCGCTTGGAGGGGTCGACCGACAGGATCGCCACCGTCCGGTCCGGGAAGTCCATCAGGAACCGGCGGACCAGCTCGTCGATCAGCGAGGACTTTCCGGCACCGCCGGTGCCGGTGATCCCGAGCACCGGAACGCTTCGGTTCGCGAGGGCCGCCGTCAGCTGGTTCCCGAGATCCTCCTGCAGTTCAGGGTAGTTCTCGGCCACCGTGATCAACCCGGCAATCATCTGTGGATCTCCGGGCGACAACCGCCCCACCTGGCCGTTCAGATCCGCCGGACGGGTGGCGAAATCGCAGGCTTGGAGCAGATCGTTGATCATGCCCTGCAAGCCCATGGCCCGGCCATCGTCCGGCGTGTAGATCCGGGTGATTCCGTACCGGTGGAGTTCCGCCACCTCGCTCGGCAGAATGGTGCCGCCACCGCCGCCGAAGATCCGGATCGCCGCCCCCCGCTCCGCCAGCAGGTCGTGCATGTACTTGAAGAACTCGACGTGCCCTCCCTGATAGGAGGTGACCGCGATCGCCTGGGCGTCCTCCTGGATGGCGCAATCGACGATCTCGGCGACCGATCGATTGTGCCCCAGATGGATGACCTCGGCGCCGGAGGCCTGGAGGATTCGGCGCATGATGTTGATGGCTGCATCGTGGCCGTCGAACAGGGAGGCCGCGGTGACGATGCGGACATGGTGCCGGGGCCGATAGGGTTCGGCTGGAGGGGCGCCGTTCATGAAGGAAAAGTATAACGCGATTGGGGGAAAACAGGCACTGGCAGAGGCCGCTAAGCCTTGAAAACGCAATATGATGCGGCTATTCTCTGGGCAGGAATCTCTCTCCTGAAGAAGGCCCGCCATGACCCTCGATGCGGTGGCCAAACAGCTCGATCGTCTGAGCCGGCTCAAGGCTGGTCGCCAACCGGTCGTCAGCTGCTACCTCAAGATCGAGCCCCGGGACCGCGCTCGGGGCAAGTACCTGATCAAGCTCAAGAACCGGATCCGGGACGTCATCCTGGACCTGCCGGCCCAGGGGTATTCCAAGGCCGAGCAGGAGGCCATCCGGGCCGACCTGGATCGGATCGAGGCGGCCCTGGCCAGCCCCACCGCCCTGCCCGCGACCCAGGGCGTGGCGGTGTTTGCCTCCCAGGGCCGGAAGCTGTTCGAGGTGGTCCCGCTTCCCACGGTCTATCGCTCCCGGCTGGTGGTCGACCGGAGCGCCTGGGTCAGGGAACTGCTGGCGGTCGACGATGAAGTCGGCCGCTTGCTGACGGTGGTCATGGACCGGCGGGGAGCCCGGTTTTTCGAAATCACCGCGTTCGACTGCCATGAGGTGCTTGACCTGCGGGCCGACGCCACTCCGGGAGGGCGCTTCCACTCTGATCGCCAGGACGCGCCAGGCCGTGGCGAGTACGGGTACCACAACAGGGTCCGGACCGAGAAGCAGCGTCACCTGGCCGCAGTGGCCGATGCCCTGTTCACCCTCGACCGGAATCAGCCGGTGCACGGCATCCTCCTGGCGGGCATCGGGACCGACGCCGGGACGGTAGAACCCTTCCTTCACCCCTACCTGGGGAACCGGGTGATGGGGATCATGAAGCTCAACCTCAAGCGCGCCACTCCGGCGGCGGTGCACGCCGCGACGTTGGAGGGACGGTCCGCCTGGGAGCGTTTGAGCGAGGCCGATCTGGTCAGCGACCTGGCCGAGGCGCTGGGAGCCCGGTGGGCGGTCAATGGGGTGCGCCCCACCCTGGCCGCGCTCGGGAAGGGGCAGGTCCGCACTCTGCTGGTGAACCCCGAAGTCTCGACCCCGGGGTACCGGTGCACCGATACCGGTCGCCTGGTGCTCGGTCCCCACGAGTGCAAGGGGGAGGGTGCCCCGGTCGAGGTGCGGGATGTGATCGACGACGCCATCGAGGAAGCCCTCCGGCAGCGGGTCGCCATCGAGGTCATTCATTCCGCCGAATCGGCCGACTCGGTCGACGGCCTGGCCGGCTTTCTCCGCTTCCGGTAGCCGGTGAACCCCGGAGAGCGGGCACCTGCGCGGCATCCGGTGCGAGTGCTGGTCGCCAAGCCGGGGCTCGATGGCCACGATCGTGGAGCGAAGGTGGTGGCCGCCGCCCTCCGCGATGCGGGAATGGAAGTGGTCTACACCGGATTGCATCAGACGCCCGAGATGATTGCCCGGGCGGCGGTCCAGGAAGATGTCGATGTGGTGGGGCTGTCCATCCTCTCCGGTGCTCACATGACGCTCTTCCCGCAGGTGCGCCAACTGCTTGACCAGGCGGGGCGCAGCGACATTCTTGTCACGGGCGGCGGGATCATCCCTGGGGAGGACGCCGAGGCCCTGCGGGCGAGGGGGATCGGGCAGCTGTTCGGGCCCGGGACATCGACCGCCGACCTGGTGAACTACATTCGCGACTGGGCCCAGGCCCGGAGGGCATCGCTTCCATGACAGCCAGGCCCAGCCGGCTTCGGGCACTCACCGACGAGTACCTCACCCTCGCGTCGCGCCTCCGCGAGGGTGGGGGACCCGAACGCGTCGCCCGGATGCACAAGAAGGGACAGCTGGCTCCCAGGGAGCGCATCGCGCGGTTGCTCGACCAGGAGACTCCCTGGCTGGAGATTGGACTCCTCGTCGCCTACGACCGGTACGACGGACAGGCCCCCGCGGCGGGGGTCATTACCGGGGTCGGCATCGTTGAGGGGCGCGAAGTCGTGGTCATCGCCAACGATGCCACCGTCAAGGCGGGGTCCTGGTGGCCCGAGACGATCACCAAGATGCTCCGGGCCCAGGAAGTCGCCATGCGGCAACGGATCCCGATCATCTACTTGGTGGACAGCGCAGGGGTCAATCTTCCCTATCAGGCCGGGGTGTTCCCGGGCCAGTACGGTGCCGCCCGGTTGTTCTACTACAACTCCATCATGCGGCGCTACCTCCGGGTGCCACAGATCGCCGCGGTCATGGGGAGCTGTGTGGCCGGGGGAGCGTACCTGCCCGCGCTCTCCGACGTCATCTTCATGGTCGAAGGCACCAGCTTCATGGGGCTCCGTGGTCCCAATCTGGTCAAGGGCGCCACCGGCCAGGTGGTCGATGCCGACACCCTGGGCGGCGCCACCACCCACACCGCCCGGAGCGGGGTGGCGCACTACGCGGTCCCGGACGATGGCGAGTGCCTGCGCCGGATCCGCGAGTACATCGCCCGGTTGCCCCGGCCCGCGGGCACAGGGCAACGGGTGATCGATGTCGCGCCGCCTGCCCGGCCAGCCGCTGATCTGTATGATCTGCTCCCGCAGGATCACCGGATGTCGTATGACATGCCGGCGGTCCTGTCCTGCATTCTCGATGAGGGCCGGTTCGACGAATTTCAGCCCGACCACGCCGCCGAGATGATCTGCGGTCATGGTCGGATCGAGGGTCGCCCGGTCGCGGTCATCGCCAACCGTCGAGGTCTGGTCAAGGGGGGGAAGGGCAAGCCGCCCCGGTTTGGCGGCATCGTCTACACCGAGAGTGCCCGCAAGGTGGCGTTCTTCATCAACACCGCGGCTCGGGAAGGCGTCCCGCTGCTCTTCGTCCAGGACGTCAGCGGTTTCATGGTGGGGTCCGAGGCGGAGGAAAGCGGAATCATCCGGGCTGGGGCCGAGTGGGTCGAGGCGATGGCGACCGCCCCGGTTCCCAAGCTGGTCCTCACCGTGAACCACGCGTCGGGCGCCGGCTACTACGCGATGGCCGGTCAGGGATTTGACCCTGATTTCCTTCTCTCCTGGCCCACCGGCAGGATGGGGGTGATGGAGGGCGAATCGGCGGTGACGGCGGTCTACGGGTCGGAGATCAACCGGGTGGAACAGGCGGGCGAAGAGCTGTCGGGGGAGACTGTCGCTTCAATGGACGAGATGCGGGGCGACTACGAAGCACAGCTCGACGCCCGGTACGCGGCGGCCCGCGGCCACGTCGACGCGATCATCACTCCTGAAGAGACCAGGGA
Source organism: uncultured Gemmatimonadaceae bacterium (assembly GCA_964364615.1). Taxonomy (GTDB): domain Bacteria; phylum Gemmatimonadota; class Gemmatimonadetes; order Gemmatimonadales; family GWC2-71-9; genus SZUA-320. Next base: position 4,695 of record CAYINH010000042.1, on the reverse strand, counting down.
CATGTTGGCCCTCCTGCTCAGGGTCAGCGCCAATTACCCTGGCCCCCATCTGGGACCCTTCGTGCTGCCTCCGCTCGACGCGGTGCCTCCGCGATGAGCCGTCGGGCGGTTGCCGCCCCAATCCTGTTCGGGCTGCTCTCCTGTGCCGGACCAGCCGCTCAGCCCCCAACCACCGTCCCTTCGCCGGAACCCGCCCCGGTCGCGACGGTGGTCAGCCCGGGGCGTGAACCGGTCGCGCCCCCGGCCATCGCGGCCACCAATGACTGGATGGCGCTCGGCAGTACCAACGTGGCCGGATTCCTGTCCACCCACCCGCAGGCCGACGGTCGCGGGGTGCTCATTGCCATCCTCGACAGTGGACTCGACCCCACGATACCCGGGCTCGACCGGTCCAGTACCGGGGCGGTCAAGGTGCTGGACATCCGGGATTTCTCGGGCGAAGGGCGCGTGGCGCTCCGGGAGGCCGTCATCCGGGGGGACACGGTGCTGGCCGGTCACCAGCGGATCCTCGGTGCCGGACGACTCCGCGCCCTCACCGCCATGACGGCCGTACTCGCCGGCACCCTGCGGGAGATCCCGCTCGGAATCGGTGCTGCGGCTGACCTCAACGGCAATGGCGTGGTGGCCGACACGCTGCTGGTGATCGTGGCGCGCGCCAGCGATGGATGGGTCCTCTTCGCCGATACCGACGGCGACGGGACCCTGGCGAATGAGCGGCCGGTCCGGGACTACGCGGTGGCCCAGGAGACCTTCGGTTGGCACACCGGCAACCGGCCCTCCCCGCTCGGCATTGCCGTCAATCTCACGGACCGCCCGGGCGACCTCCCGGTGCTCGATCTGGTATTCGACAACAGCGGGCACGGCACCCATGTCGCCGGCATCGCCGGCGGCCACGCGCTCTATCGAGTCGACGGGTTCGATGGGGTGGCGCCCGGCGCCTCTCTGCTGGGCCTCAAGATCTCCAACGACGCCCGGGGCGGCATCACGGTGACCGGCAGTATCCTCCGCGCCGCCGAGTACGCCATCCGCTACGCCCAGGGGCGCCGGATGCCGGTGGTGCTCAACCTGAGCTTCGGGGTGGGGAACGAAACGGAGGGACGGGCCCGGATCGACGCGCTGCTCGACAGCCTGCTGCTGGCACACCCTGACGTGGTCATGACGGTGAGTGCCGGGAACGACGGCCCTGGTCTCTCCACCATTGGCTTCCCCGGCAGCGCAAGGAATGTGATCTCCGTCGGGGCCAGCTATCCCGGTGTCTTTCTTCCACCGACTCGATCCGGGCGCAATCAGCCGGATGTGATGGCGTTCTTCAGCGCCCGGGGTGGCGAGCTGGATCGCCCGGATCTGGTCGCCCCCGGGCTGGCCTACTCCACGGTGACGCGCTGGGAGGTGGGGGAAGAGGTCAAGAGCGGTACCAGCATGGCCGCGCCCCACGTGGCCGGCCTCGCGGCGGACCTGATCAGCGGTCTGGTTGCTGGGGGCCGAGCCGTCAGTGCGGAGGCGGTCCGCCGAGCGCTGGTCCGAAGTGCCAGACCGATCGGGCGGAACACCCGATACGATCAGGGCGCCGGCCAGCCGGACCTGCCGGCTGCCTGGGAGATCCTGACCGGGGTGCAACAGGGATCGGCGCCTTCGACCCTGACTCCCGCGCCGCTGGTGCCACGTCCGGCCAGGCCGGACACCCTCCGATTCTCCCTGGAAGGCGGCCTGGCCCATCGCATCGCCCTCACCATGGACGCCGCCCGGGGGTTCTCGGTGGCCGTAGAGGAGGACGCCGGTGCCCCTTTGCTCCTGTTCCTCCACGAGCCTGGGGGCATGCCGTCCCGAGGTGGACACGCGGCGGCGTCCGGTGGGGACGAGCCGCTGGCCCGGTTGCGGGTGGACGGGAGAGATGCGGTGAGCGGGGACTACGAGGTGGTGGTGGTCGCTGGCCCAGGTGGCCCGTTCGGAGGGGCCATGGTGATTGACCCCGCCCCGGCAGTCGTGCAGGCTACCAGGGTGGCAGACAGCGTGGAGGTAACGGTCCGCGCCCTGGGCGGAGGCTTCACGGGCCACATCGATCTGGCGCTGGTCGGGGCCGAGCGGGGCCGGGCGATCGAAACGCGAGGGAGCGACGACCACCGCACCCCGTTCGGCATCCCGTCCTGGGCCGACCGGGTCGAGGCCGAAGTAAGCATGGAGCGGAGTCAGTGGCCCCTGTTCACCGACTTCGGTCTGACCCTCGAGGATGACCTCGGCCGGCTGCTCGCGGTGTCACCCCTGAACTACGCCGTCGGGCGGCTGGAGTTCACCTCCCCGGATGGCGCCGGAGACCGACAGGCGACTATCGTCCTGAGCCCGGGATTCGCCGACCCCGGGGCCGCGACGCTGTGGGGCGCGGAGCTGCGGATCCGGACCTACGCCGCGCAGTCGCTCCAGGCCTCCACCCAGATGGTGGAACTCCGACCCGGTGAGGCGCGGAGTTTCCGTCTGGGACTTCCCGGACCGCCGGGCCCGTTGGGACCGGGGTTCGATCCTTTGGGACGCATCACCCTGCGGACCGACCAGGGGGAGTGGACCACCGAGGTCCGGCTGGGTCCTCCCCTGCCACCGATCATGCGATGACCAAGACGATACGGATTGCGGCGGGACAGGGCTTCTGGGGCGACTGGCTGGAAGCGCCGGTCCGCCAGATCGAAGCCGGCCCGATCGATTTCCTGATGATGGACTACCTGGCCGAAGTGACCATGTCCATCATGCAGAAGCAGCGGAGCCGCAATCCCGAGGCGGGGTACGCCCGCGACTTCATCCCGCTGATGGAACGGATTCTCCCCAAGGTGGTGAAGAAGGGGGTCCGAGTCATCACCAACGCCGGCGGTGTCAATCCTGAAGGCTGTGCCGAGGCGGTGGTCGAGGTCGCCCGGAAGGCCGGCCTCAAGGGCAAGGTCCGGGTCGGGCTGGTCTCCGGGGATGACATCCTCGGTCGGCTGGATGAACTGATTGCCGGGGGGCATTCGCTCAAGGACATGGACACCGGTCGGCCGCTCTCCGATGTCCGCGACCGGGTGCTGTCCGCCAACGCCTACCTCGGCATGGCCCCGGTGGTGGAAGCCCTCGATCGCGGGGCCAATGTGGTCGTGACCGGACGGGTAACCGACACTGGGCTTACCCTGGGTCCGCTGGTGCACTCGTTCGGCTGGGCTCGCAATGACTGGGACCGGATCGCCGCGGGCACCGTGGCGGGGCACATCATCGAGTGCGGCGCCCAGAGTTCGGGCGGGAACCTCCTGAAGGATTGGCGGTCGGTCAAAGGGCTCGATGATCCCGGGTTCCCGATCGTCGAGGCCCGCGAGGATGGGACGTTCGAGGTGTACAAGCACCCGAACACCGGGGGTGTGGTCTCGGTGGCGTCGGTGGCCGAGCAGCTGGTGTACGAGATGGGGGACCCCACCAACTACATCACTCCCGACGGGATCGCGGATTTCACCACGATCCAGCTCCGCCAGGCCGGCCGCAACCGGGTGGCGGTGCGGGGGATCACCGGCGGGCCGCGCACCGACATGCTGAAGGTCTCGATCGCCTACTTCTACGGCTACAAGGCGGTCGGCACGCTGACCTATTCCTGGCCTGACGCCTACGACAAGGCCAAGGCGGCCGACCGGGTCCTCCGGGCCCGGCTCAAGAACCTGGGCCTGGAGTTCGAGCAGATTCTCACCGAGTATGTCGGGGTTGATGCCACGCATGGGCGACTGGCCGGGCCGCCCGCCCCCGATCTGGCCGAGGTGGAGTTACGGGTCGGAGTGCGCGCGCGCGGGCGCGAGCCGGTCGACCGGTTTACCCGGGAGATCGCCCCCCTGGTGCTGACCGGGCCGCCCAGCGTCACGGGCTTTGCCGGCGGCAGGCCCCGAGTCGAGGAGATCGTGGCGTATTGGCCGGCGCTGATCGATCGCCGGGAAATCGAACCGCACGTCCGGGTGGACGTGCTGGAGGCATGACCATGGCAGCGAAGCCAAAGCAACCGGCCACCCGCGAGCTCCAGCTCCGCTACCTCGCCCATGCCCGCTCGGGTGACAAGGGGGACACCGCCAATGTCGGGCTGATCGCCCTGGAACCCGAGTACTACCCGGTGCTCCTCAAGCAGGTGACCCGGGCCCGGGTGGCGCGGCACTTCCGGGGCATGGTGTCCGGAGTGGACCGGTTCGAGTTGCCCAATCTGAACGCCTTGAACTTCCTGCTCCGCGGCGCGCTGGACGGCGGCGGCACCATCTCGCTCAAGACCGACGCCCAGGGGAAGGTGTATTCCACCGCTCTGCTGCGGATGATGGTCCCGGTACCTACCAGTTTGGCTCGCCAGGCCATGAAGAAGGCCCCATGACCGATACCCTGAGTCTGCGGCACGACGGCTCGCTCCGGATGCTGTTGCTCAACCGGCGGGACCACCGGAACGCCCTGACCCGGCAGATGATCATCGGGCTGGCGGACCGGTGCGAACAGGTCAGCGCCGACCCCGAGGCGAGACTGCTGGTGCTGGGTGCGGTCGGAGTGGATTTCTGCACTGGTCTCGACCTCGACGAGTTCTACGCATCGGCCAATGCCTCGGACGAGGAGGTCCGCGCGGACACGGACCAACTGGCCCGACTGCTCGGGGCGGTCGACCGCTGCCCGTTACCGACCGTCGCCCTGGTGCAGGGCCGGGCGTACGGGATTGGTGCCACC